>NZ_JAMOKT010000041.1:0-68857 GCF_023656795.1 Parabacteroides caeci | reverse complement strand
TTTTCATGGTTTGACAACTATAGAAGACTCTGCCGAAACTATGAATGGACATTCGATTCGGCAGAGGAAATGGTGAAACTAGCATCTATTAGGATGCTATTGAATAAAATTTAAACAGGCTCTAAGATTTGGCGTAAAGATAGGAAAAGTTAGCCAAATAAGTCGAGTGTAAGTTGTTTCTTCTCCGCCTCCAGCTTACGCAGATGGCGCTTGCCTTGCGGAGTAACGATTTCCAGTTTGTCGAAACGGGTACGGATTACAGTCGTTACGGTATAGCTGATGTTAATCGTCTCGCCCAATTCACTTAGCTTACGAGCGATTTCCAGCACACAGTCGATACACATGCCGCTGGTGAAAGAAATCTTCTCGTCGAACATCTGTTTCTTGAAATCTTCATCGCACATGTAGAAGTCGATTGTCTCTCCGCCTTTATTATAGATACCTTTCCAACGGTAACGGCTGTCTTTCAATACCGGCGAGATAATTTCGATGGTCGCTTTATTGTCCTTGATGGTCGGCAGGTCGTCCGAACGAAGGATGAAATAATCGAACTGTTCACGTTTCACCTCCAAGGAACCGGAACGGCTACGGTTATTTTCATTCAGTTCGCGTACATTAATCTTTGTCACTTTCGGATACCCGCGCAACGCTTCGTAGAAATTGGATTTATATTTACAGAACTTCGGCCAGGATGCCAGCAGTTCCACCAACTCACGGGGTATCAGGGCACCGGCCTGTTTCAGTTTAAGCGAACGCTTCAAAAGCGAGATTTCCTTCTGCATATTCTCATCATCCGCATTGGTCCGGTCAACCAAAGGCTGCCCTCCGACAGACAAAGTGGGCCGGGTCAGTACCTGCATTAGAATATTCAGTACGACAGAGATAGAGCGCGAACTTTCGCCTGCTATCGGCCATACAACCCGGTATCCACCTTCTTGTGAAAAGGGTTCGCAATGAGCAGTCATCTTCACATCCAGCAAATCGGCCAGGACACGCAGCATGGAGAGTATCTCTTTTTCACACCGGTGCTTAATCCAGGCATCCATATAAGCGGATTTATCGTTAAATGAATAACGTATCTCAAGTTTGTTGTCAAACTTTATCATAGAGTCATCGAATTATTTGTCCAAATTCCAGCTAATTATTTCACAGGTTGTTCTTTGGGTTTGCGGTCAAAGAACGGGTTCTTCGAAGAGGCACTGACAGGGATAGCCATTACGCTCTTGCTCTCGCCCAGCCATCCCAGACGTTGGGCAGCCATCCCGGCACTAAACATCACACGGGTGTCTAGGCGCAAATCGGAAGCTGTCGCACAGGCAGAACCGATAGCGATTCCCAAATCGACCGAGTTGATCGCACAAGGTACTTCTGCCGGCTTCTCCACACACGTTTCAAAACCGCAATGGGCACAGTTCAATCCCTGCACCTGCTGGCGTGTACCCAATATCACGATAGCCTCCGCACTCAAAATATTATCCGCATCACGCAAAATAAACTTAAATCCGGTTTCTGCTGCCAGTTTCAGCATCTCGTCAGACAAACGTTGTATATCTTCACCGGTAACCATTGCAATCTCTATAATGTCAATCCCCTTACCTTTGGGAGCCGTACGAGCAGCCGTCATCATCTGACGGACAGCCTCTAACACATGTTCGTGCCGTATTTCTCTTTCGTTTTGTATCATTTCTTTATTGGTTTAGCAGGAACAAAGATACACTTTTACTCGTTTTCGAGTTCAAGATTAGTCATCTT
This sequence comes from Parabacteroides caeci, assembly GCF_023656795.1. Lineage (NCBI taxonomy): Bacteria > Pseudomonadati > Bacteroidota > Bacteroidia > Bacteroidales > Tannerellaceae > Parabacteroides > Parabacteroides caeci. Next base: position 67,105 of record NZ_JAMOKT010000041.1, on the reverse strand, counting down.
TTCTGTGATGGCGAACGGATAATCCGGATATTCGTACAGACTGAAACGCGGTTCAGTCACTCCTTCACAATAATTCCAGATACTACGATATTCTTTTACATCCTCTCCCATTTCTTCCAATTGACGCAAATAAGCGGCTACCGACTTGTTCTCTACGATATATACTTCTCCCATCTTATTGATGATAGGGCTATGCCGGCGTCCGGTATCATGGTCAAACTTCAGGATTCGTTTTCCTTCAGCGGTGAGGCCTACTGTTTTAAAAGTCATACTTTTGCCTATAGCCGGCAGATTCAAGACACTACGGTCTGTTGCAGCAAACAACAAATGATTCTCTCTCAAGAAATTATACAATTTTCTTCCTAACGGGCGTTTATTGGTGACAATATCATCCAATTCGGCGAGCTTATCTTCGGGAACCAGGCCAAAAATCTTTTCTTCATATTGTTCCTGAAGCGAACGGCTGTTCGGGGTAAACACGGCATAGTTTTCATTAAACCCTTTTACCGAGAACGTATAATAGCAAATCACACCGACGGAATTAAGCGTCTGCCGCAGCTTGGCAGTATGTCCGCGCCGGGAAGCTGCAACCGTATAAACCAATTGGTTCGTTATCACCCATCCGGCATCCAATATCGCTTTTATAGCACGTTTGGCTTCGGGAGTTACTTCCAAAGGAGATTGGAAGTGGGTTTGAATAATAAACTGGGAGACTCCGATAGCAGAAGCCTTCTCTTTAAATTCTTTCAAAATCCCCACAAGTTCATCAGTAATGCGCAACGGCAGATAAGCCAACAAACGCGAACCTAAGCGAACCCGCTGCAACTCTGCATATTTTTTACCCTCGGGCCGTTCTTCATTCGCTTTACGTTTACGGACAGCCATTTTATAGACAGCTTCCAATATCTTACGCAAAGTAGCATTCTGGCTCATCAGGGCGTCACCTCCGGTAATCAGAATATCCCGCAACTGGGCATCTTCTTCAAAGTAATGCATCAAACGACGGAGTTTCTTATCCCAGGTTTCTTTGGGTTTCAATGCTTCAAAATCGAAATTAAGACGTTCGCTCTGGAAATCATACATGCGTTGACAAGAAGCACATAAGCCTCCGCAGGCTCTTCCCATCGAATCAGGAATAAGAATGGCCACTTCCGGATAACGGCGGTGGATATTATGGCCTTCAGGCAAAAGCCATCCGGCGGCATTCGGTTTACCGGTTTCCACGATATCCTCTTTTTCCCAGGCTTTTATATGACCGTATGTGTCAACCAGCTCATCAGAATAAAGGACGTACGAACGAATCGTGTTGTCATCATAACCTTCCGTTCCCGGATTCAACAAGGACAAATAATAAGGCGTAACAAAAAATGGCATACCTTTCTTTCTGGCACGGGCCAACAGCTGCATCATCTCTTCCGAGAGGGATTCACCCAGAAAATAATTCAGTTCCGTCGGACTCTTGATAGCCAATGCCAGATGGAAACGGGCAGTGTTCCACCATTCCTGTACCTGATTATATTTTTCTTCGTAAGTCATCTCCGGTGAAAACTGATAACGGGACGACGGTGCATTCCTGCGCTCTATCTTCCGTATAAGCCGTTTTATAATACGGTCTTTATTTGCTTCACGGATTGCCACCACTTCTTCATCCAAACCAGTCGGCCAACGGTTCATTTGACGCTTAACCAGGGAACGGTCCGGTTCGATGCTCTCGGGATACTCCAATAACTTGAACTGATGATAAAGGTCTATAAACAGGTCGGGGGAAACTTCGTCTGCCAGCTTTCCCGTCAGTAATTGCCAGAAATAAGTGATTGTTTGCACAGACAACTCCTCACCCGTTGAAAGTTCATCAATAGGAGACCCGTCATATTCAATTAAAAGTAAAATACGCTTCGCCACGGCATTTCCCATATTACTGCCACCTCCGTTGATTTCAATCCGGGAAGAAACGAATGAGCGTAGAGCCTCCCTGAACAATTTTATGTTCTGACTCTCTTCCGCCATTGTCACCAACTGAGGAAAGTCCCTGTTAAACACTTTTAGTAAATAAAAATTGTCGTACGTTAGTTCTTTTCTTTTAATCATAAACATCGCTGCTTTTTATATTGATTAGAGTAATATTACAATCATGCCACTCACATAGGGAGAGATCATATCCGGGGATATACAGTTACACTTGTCCACAAATATAATATTTTTAATCGGAAAACTATGAATATTCACTTTTAAAACATTCTAATAAGAGAGAAATTTAAAGCAAAATGATATTTATGTGGCTATTTTACTACATTTTGATTTCATTTTTAGCATTCCACAAGAAACCGGTTATTTAGCACCTCATAGAAACCTTGAAAAATATGAGTTATCATTTGCTTTTCTCAAAAACTATTCATATCTTTGTGAAAAAGTAATATTAGAGGCTTAAGCCTCACATTTTTAGGTAAAGGTATTGGTCATTATAAGTATTAAAAAAAGTCTACTTGTGAAAGTAGACTTTTTTATTTTGCCTTCTTTTTGAGAAGCCATACGACGAACAGGTTTATTATATCCATTGAAAAAGGCTTATTACAAAGATATTAAATGAAACACACCGATCATATTTACATCAGTTCGTCATCACTTTACACCAACCCATCTCCCGCATTGAAAAATAAAGAATACAGAAATTACAAAAAAAGTTTCACAGGTAATATTTTTCACTAATTTTGCACCAGTATTAATCATTTAAATAAAATACCTATGAACAAAGCAGAACTTATTGTAGAGTTGGCAGAAAAAGCCGGTTTAAAAAAACAAAAGGCTAAAAAGGTCCTGGAGGCTTACATGGAGATCGTAACAGAAAAAATGTCCCAGAACGAAGAAATATCTATCGTTGGTTTTGGTACATTATTACCCAGACCGCAAAACAGTCGTTTGGCTCGTAATCCCAAAACGGGTACTCCGGTACAGATTCCGGCTAGAACAACAGTAAAGTTCAAACCTGGTAAATTCCTGCTGGAAGCTATGAACGGTAGCAAATAAAACCAAACCGCTCCATATGGTAAAATGAACGTCCGGACTATTCCTATAGCACGGACGTTGTTCTTTTCCTCCCCAGACAAAAACGGCCGATGTAACAGAATCGTAACATATATTTCATTCAACCGAAATACCAAATGCCTTCCTTTGCAGAAAATAATTAATTTTGTAAACAAAGGAATGAATTATTCATTTCAAATTAAATAAAAAAGACTATGGATATGCCCCGAATTCTTGTTGTGGATGACGAAGAGGACTTGTGCGAAATCCTCAAATTCAATCTTGAAATAGAAGGTTATGAAGTGGATACGGCTTTTAGTGCGGAAGAAGCATTAAAAAAGGACCTGTCTGTCTATCAGTTGCTTTTGCTCGATGTTATGATGGGAGAAATCTCCGGATTCAAGATGGCGAGTATATTAAGAAAAGAAGAAAGCAGGGCTGATATACCGATCATATTTCTGACAGCCAAAGATACTGAAAACGATATGCTGACAGGCTTTAACCTGGGAGCGGACGATTATATTTCAAAACCTTTTTCAATCCGCCAGGTTGTCGCACGTGTTAAGGCTGTATTACGGAGAACGACCGATAAAGAGAAAAACGAGACGAACGAACTTCTCGAATATGAAACATTGGCACTCGATCCCAAACGCATTAAAGCATCGGTAGACGGCAAGGAAGTCCCACTGACCAAAAAAGAATTCGAGATTCTGAAATTACTGCTGGAGAATAAAGGAAATGTCTTCTCACGTGAAGAGATCCTGTCCCGTATCTGGAAAGATGAAGTATATGTGCTGGATCGAACAATCGACGTAAACATTACCCGTCTGCGTAAAAAGATAGGCCCTTACGGAAAAAACATCGTTACCCGACTCGGCTTCGGTTATTGTTTTGAGTACTAATCCTGTTATTTAATCATGGTAAGAGTAGAAAAGATGAAAAACCGGATACCTTTCAGCCAGCGGTTATTCTGGTCGATTTTTGTGATGTTCCTTGGATTTACAGTTTGCTTCCTGTTGTTTCAATACCAACGGGAACGGGAATTTTCGCAGGAGAAGTTGAATAATGTATTGAGTAACTATAATTACCAATTATTTAGCCGTACCCAACAGGATACCGACATTAATAAGACGGTAAGGCAATTTATCGAAGATATTCCGCAAAAAGAATTGCGTGTCACCATTATCGATCCCAACGGAAAGGTATTGTTCGATAATAGCGGGACAGAAGAATTCAACAACCATAACGATCGTAGCGAAGTGCGCAAAGCCCGTTTGTATAATGAAGGCTTTGCCATCCGCACCTCGGGATCGACGGGCAGACGGTATTTTTATTCGGCCAGCAATATAGGCAGTTATATCTACCGTTCGGCGCTCCCTTATGATCCTTATGTGCAAAGTGCCTTATCCACGGATAAGGACTTCATCTATTTTATGATACTGATGACATTGATCTTTTTCTTTGTCCTCTCCCGCTTTACATTCAGTATCGGACGGACCATATCCAAACTACGGGACTTTGCCCTGAACATAGAAAAGGACCGGATACCGGAAAACGATTATATCTTCCCCAATGACGAACTGGGAGATATCTCAAAGAACATTGTCACACTGTATCACCGGCAACAAAAGGCCAAAGACGAGCTTTCCATGGAACGTGAAAAGCTGATAAAGCATTTCCAGTACGCCAAAGAAGGATTCGCCATGTTTACCGCCGAAGGGAAAGAAATTTTGTCGAATATCCTTTTCATACAGTTCCTGAACGTTATTTCCGACAATCAGATCCGTCAGGCTGAAGATGCCCAGGATATCCGGGAACTTGAACCCATTAAGGCTTTCCTGAATAAAAATATCCCTAATATGAACCGGAAACGGAAAGTGTTACGCGAATCTGTAACGATCGATAAAAACGGGAAAATATTTCTGATCGAATGTATCCTGTTCCTGGATAACAGTTACGAAATATCCATCAATGATATTTCACGCCAGGAAGAAGAGAGCCGGATGAAACGCCAGCTTACCCAGAATGTCGCCCACGAACTGAAAACACCCGTCAGCAGCATTCAGGGATATCTGGAAACGATTATCAGCAATCCGGAACTTACTCCCGACAAGCGCCAGTTCTTCCTGGAACGTTGCTACTCGCAGAGTACACGCCTGACCGGATTATTACGTGACATCTCTGTACTGAACCGTTTGGACGAGGCGTCCGAAATGTTCGACTTGTCCGATATAAATATTCCGAAACTGATCGTCGAGATCCAGAAGGAATGTTCGAAAGAGATGGAAGAAAAACAGATCACATCTGAAGTTATTCTGCCGGGCGATCCTACGATACATGGCAATTACTCCCTATTGTATTCCATTTTTCGTAACCTCTACGACAATGCGATCGCATATGCCGGAGAAGGAAGCCAAATAACCGTGAACTGTTATAAAGAAGATCCGAAATTCTATTATTTCAGTTTCGCAGATAACGGTGTGGGTATTTCGGAAGAACATATCAACCGCATATTCGAACGGTTCTACCGCGTGGATAAAGGACGTAGCCGCAAAGTCGGCGGAACAGGACTGGGATTGTCTATCGTCAAGAATGGGGTTAATTTCCATAAAGGACAGATTTCGGCAAAGAGTAGTCCGGGCAAAGGAGTTACCTTCTTCTTTACCCTGAAGAAAAAATTATAAACATAAATTACAGGTATATATAGTATAAAAATGTCTCGTATTTTATATCTTCGCGCCCTATTTTCCTATAAAAAACAAGGCAAAGATGAATATAAACGAGTTGACATGCGGTCTGGACTTCGGAACATCAAATTCCATTATATCGCTGACAGACAAAGCAACACGGAAAGAAGTATTTTCGTATAGCGAAAGTTCCATCCTGTATTTTCCGGACACAAACGAGATGAAATACTATGTGGGTAAAGAGGCCCACGATAAATATATTGAAGAAGAGATGACCGGGCGTCTGCTGAAATCCGTCAAGACGCTGCTCCGCCAGGACAAGTTTCTTTCTACCTGGATATTCGGTAAAAGAATGACGCCCGATCAACTCGTTACCTGCATCATCCGCCATTTGAAAGAGAAAGCGGAAGCCTTCGCCGGAGCGGAAATCACGGATGTGATACTTGGAAGACCTGCCGTTTTTTCGGAAGACCCCAAGCAAGAGACTTTGGCAGTCAACCGCCTGACGCTTGCCGCCCGTAACGCAGGTTTCAGAAACATCAAACTGCAATTGGAACCGATTGCCGCCGCCCTCTCCTATGAGCAACGGCTCGATCATTGCGAAAACGTACTGGTTGCCGACCTCGGTGGCGGTACTTCCGACTTTACCATCATGAACCTGTCTCCCGATAAAATCCGTAAGGAAGACCGCAAAGACGATATTATCGCTCACGGTGGTGTCTATATCGGCGGCGACTTGTTCGATTCGGAAATCATGTGGTACAAAGTGACTCCCCATCTGGGCCGGGGCGTAAAATACCAATCGTACGATAAAGAGATTGAAATACCTTCCATTCTCTACCGCGAACTGAAAAACTGGGAAAGGACATTTATGTTGAAGGAGAGCAAACTGCGCCGTTCGATGGATAACTACTACCATCTCTCAGGCAACAATCCCAAGATAGATAATATAAGAGTTTTGATCGATAATAACTATGTCTTCTCCCTGTTCAAAGGAATCGAGCAATCCAAAATAAACCTCTCGACCGGAGAAGATACAACAATCGACTTTGAAAAAGAGACAATCCATATACATGAGCCTTTCACGCCCGGCGAGTTTGCTACGATCATCGAACGGCATACTACCGAGATCGAACGATATATCCTGAAACTATTGGACACAGCGCAATATAACGCAGCAGATATAGACTCCGTCTTTATCACAGGAGGTAGCAGCCTTGTCATTCCGGTAAGGGAGATACTTTACCGCATCTTCGGAAAAGATAAGATACGTACAGGGAATACTTTTAATAGTGTAGCTTACGGGTTATCCTTGAGCTATTAACTTCCGCAGCCGGAGACCGTCTGGTTTCCTAAGCAGGAAACGCGAGTTTCTTCAGGAGGAAACTGGAGTTCCCTGCCCAGGAAATTGCAGTTCCCTCCGCAGGAAACTGGAGTTTCCAAAGTAAGAAACTACGAGGAAACTGTAATCAGCTGATCAATAACTAAGTAGCTATAAAATAAGAAAAGGCATTGTAAAAGCTACAAATGACATGCAAATGAAACTTTTACAACACCTTCTTATTTTATAGATCAGCGTTCCTTGATCGGAACATAGGTAGTATCTTCGAGCACATTCTTATAAGCCGGACGGATAATACGCTTACCATCGAAATGTAATTCTTCAATGCGATGGGCAGTCCAACCTACGATACGGGCCATAGCAAACAGCGGTGTATAGATTTCCTGCGGCAAACCGATCATTTCATACACAAAGCCTGAATAGAAGTCCACGTTTGAAGAAACACGTTTCTTCGTTCCTTTATGTTTGGCGAAACATTCGATGGCACGTTCTTCCAGCAGTTCGAGGAAGGCAAATTCTTCTTCACGTCCTTTTTCCTTGGCCAGGTCACGAGCCAGTTCTTTCAAAACAACGGCACGCGGATCGGAAATTGTATAGACGGCATGACCGATACCGTAAATCAGGCCGGTCTTGTTATAAGCCTCTTTGTTCAGCATACGCATGAAATAAGTATCAATTTCATCCACATTCTTCCAGTCGCCAATATTCTCTTTCAGATGATGGAACATATCGACAACCTGGATATTGGCACCACCGTGCAACGGGCCTTTCAACGAACCGATACCGGCTGCAATAGAAGAATAGGTATCCGTTCCGGTCGAACTGGTTACACGGACTGTAAAGGTCGAGTTATTACCGCCACCGTGCTCAGCCTGCAAAACAAGCAACAGGTCAAGTGTACGGGCATCCAGTTCCGTAAAGTCTTTTTTCAGCATATGCAGGAAGTTTTCCGCAAGCGAAAGGTTTTCGTGCGGATGACGGATATGCAGGGAACGGCCGTGTGTACTATGACGATAAATATTATAAGCATATGCTATAATGGTCGGGAAACGCGAGATCAGTTCGATAGACTGGCGCATCAGGTTGTCACGGGAAGTATCGTCCGGATTCGGATCGAACGTATACATTTCCAAAACACTACGGGCAAGGATATTCATGATATTCTGCCCTTCCAGATCGAGGATATTCATCTTGGTTTTCTGCTCCAACGGCATATTATCGCAGATCAAGCCTTTGAAAGAGGCTAACTCTTCTTTATCGGGCAATTTTCCGGAAAGCAACAGGTAAGCCACTTCCTCAAAACCGAAACGTTTTTCTTTGATCAGGGCATGAGCCAGGTCCTCCACATCGTAACCTCTGTAAAACAGTTTACCGGGAATAGCTTTCAGGCCACCGTTATCCGGCAGGCGTTCGTAACCAACTACATTACCGATCTTGGTCAGGCCGACCAACACCCCGCTGCCGTCTTCGTTACGCAGACCGCGTTTCACGTTGTACATCGGGAACAGTTCGTTATCAATCTTGCAAGCATCTTTTGACGCATCCGACAGTTTGTAAATAAGATATTCTTTTTTCATCACGAGTTATTTTTACGAGGTTACAATAAAGATATGATACAATCACCAAATTCTTTGGTGCCAAGAGATTTTCCTTCCGGCATAAAACGTGCCAGGTCATTCGTTGCTTCTCCCTTCGAGAAAGCCTTTTCCATGGCGGCCGTGATCAGGTTGGCAGCTTCGTTCCAACCCATATATTCAAGCATCATCACGGAGGAGAGTAAAAGGGAAGACGGGTTCACGATATTCTTTCCGGCAATATTAGGTGCCGTGCCATGCGTTGCTTCGAAAATAGCATAACCGCTGTTGTAGTTGATATTGGCACCCGGTGCGATTCCGATGCCACCTACCATGGCGGCCAATTGGTCGGAGATATAATCGCCGTTCAGGTTGAGTGTCGCAATAACGGAATATTCTTCCGGGATCAATAAGGTATTTTGCAGGAAAGCGTCGGCAATTACATCTTTGATGATGACCTTTCCGGTAGCCGATGCTTCTGCCAGCGCTTTGGCGGCTTCGGCTTCCCCCTTTTCCTTTTTGATCTTTTCGTATTGCGGCCAGGTGAATGTCTTGTCGCCAAACTCGCGTTCCGCCAGGGCATATCCCCAGAGTTTGAAACCGCCTTCGGTGAACTTCATGATATTTCCTTTGTGCACCAGCGTTACACTCGGCAACTGATTGGTCTGGGCAAATTCGATGGCGGCACGCACCAGCCGTTCGGTTCCTTCTACCGATACAGGTTTCACACCGAATGAAGATGTTTCCGGGAAACGTACTTTCGTCACTCCCATTTCTTCCGTCAGGAACTGAAGGAATTTTGCTGCTTCAGGTGTTCCTTGCTGCCATTCGATACCGGCATAGATATCTTCCGTATTCTCTCGGAAGATATACATATCGACCTTCTGCGGTTCACGCACCGGAGAGACGACACCTTTAAACCAACGGACGGGACGCAGGCAAACATACAGGTCGAGTGTCTGCCGTAAAGCCACGTTCAGGGAACGGATACCGCCGCCGATAGGAGTAGTCAGCGGACCTTTGATACCGACCATATATTCGCGGAAAGCATCCATTGTTTCGTCGGGCAGCCAACTGCCTGTTTGATTGAACGCCTTTTCGCCAGCCAGTACTTCTTTCCATTCGATAGAGCGCCGGCCGCCATATGCTTTTTCGATGGCAGCGTTTACAATCTTCTGGCTGACCGGAGTGATCTCCGCTCCCACTCCGTCACCTTCGATAAAAGGAATGGTTACTTTGTCCGGGACAATCAAATGGTCGTTTTGTTTTGTTATTTTATTCATGATGATAGTTTATTAATTTTGTTCAGTCTTTGTCAGATTTGAGTGTTTGTTTATAGCAACTGGTTGTACCTGGCTCCCCTCTCGAGAGGGGGAAGGGGGTGTGTCATATCCCCGCCTATACAACCATCCTAATCAGAGTCACTTGACTATTGCAGGTTCATTTGCCGTTTGCTTCAGCTGACGGTGTACAAGTTGTTTCTCTCTTTTGGCTTCAGCCACATTTCTCCTAGATAGAAACCTGTAAGAAATGGGACTAAAGTCCAATGAGATAACCCCTTGACTAATCCGTCAGCTGAAGCAGACGGCAAATAAACCTGTAACAAGGCTTGTTTTATTGACTGGCTTTAACACACCCCCTACCCCCTCTCAAGAGGGGAGCCAGTTACAACCAGTCAATAAACAGATAGTTCAATTTTTTCTATACATGTGCCATATTCAATGCTGATCCGGACTTGAACCATCGGATCTGCAAATCATTGTACGTGTGATTTACAGGGAATGATTCCTGTGTGCCATCCGCATGCAATACGATAGCAGTTAATGGCTTGCCCGGTGTGAACTCTTTCAAACCGATGATGGAGATGTGATCGTTTTCACGAATCTTATTATAATCGTCCTTGTCGGCAAAAGTCAGGGCAAGCATTCCCTGCTTTTTCAGGTTCGTTTCATGGATGCGGGCAAAACTCTTGGCAAGGATCACTTTCACATTCAGGAAACGGGGTTCCATAGCGGCGTGTTCACGGGAGGAGCCTTCACCGTAGTTCTCTTCGGCAACCACGATGGATGAAATGCCTTTCGCCTTATACTGTTTGGCAACGGCGGAGACAGCTTCATACGTATTATTCAACTGGTTCAACACAGCATTCGTCTGACCGTTGAAAGCGTTCACCGCCCCCATCAGCATATTGTCGGATATATTTTCCAGATGACCACGGAAGCGGAGCCACGGACCGGCCATCGAAATATGATCTGTCGTACATTTACCCGAAGCCTTGATCAAAAGAGGCATTTCCAGCAAATCGTTTCCATCCCACGGAGCAAAAGGATGCAATACCTGCAAACGGTTTGAATCGGGACTGATCTTTACTTCCGCATCTTTTCCGGTCGGAGCCAGATAACCGTTATCTTTTACATCAAAACCTTTGGGCGGGAAATCTGTTCCCTGCGGCTCACGGAGTTTCACTTCGTGACCGTCTTCGGTCTTCAATGTATCCGTCAACGGATTGAAACAAAGGTCACCGGCAATAGTCAATGCAAGCGTCAGTTCCGGGGAAGCGACAAAAGCATGTGTATTCGGATTGCCGTCTGCACGTTTGGCGAAATTACGGTTAAAGGAGGTTACGATTGAGTTCTTGCGGGTGTTATCGTCGGTATGACGTTTCCACTGGCCGATACACGGACCGCAGGCGTTTGCCATGATGGTCGCGCCTAGTTTTTCAAAGTCACCGATGATACCGTCACGTTCGGCTGTATAACGAATCTGTTCCGATCCCGGATTGATGATCAACGGGGAAGCAACAGGTATTTTATCTTCAAAAGCCTGCCGGGCGATAGAGGCGGCACGGCTTAAATCCTGATAAGAGGAGTTCGTACATGAACCGATCAGGCCGACTTCCATCTGGCGGGGATAGCCGTTTGCTTTTACCTTCGCAGCAAACTCAGAGATAGGCGTTGCCGCATCCGGAGTGAAGGGGCCATTGATATGCGGTTCCAGTTCGGACAGATTGATGACGATCACGCGGTCATAATATTCATCCGGCTGTGCCCTTACTTCCATATCGGCTTCCAGATAATCCTGGATAGCATCGGCCCAGGCTGCAACGGTATCGCGGCCAGTGGCACGCAGATAAGTTGCCATATTCAGATCGTACGGGAACAATGAAGTAGTGGCACCCACTTCGGCACCCATGTTACAGATTGTCGCTTTTCCCGTAGCGGAAATAGAGGAAGAACCTTCTCCGAAATATTCGATAATGGCATTCGTCCCGCCCTTTACGGTCAGGATACCAGCCAGTTTCAGGATGACATCTTTCGGTGAAGCCCAGCCGCTCAGACGTCCGGTCAGCTTGACACCGATCAGCTTCGGCATCTTCAGTTCCCATTCCATCCCGGTCATTACATCGACGGCATCGGCACCTCCGACACCGATAGCTACCATTCCCAATCCGCCGGCATTCGGCGTGTGTGAGTCTGTTCCGACCATCATTCCGCCGGGGAAGGCATAGTTTTCCAATACTACCTGGTGGATAATTCCTGCTCCGGGTTTCCAGAAACCGATACCGAACTTATCGGATACGGATTTCAGGAAATCATACACTTCGCTGTTCCCTTTTGTTGCCGTTTCAATATCTGCTTTCGCACCGATATTCGCCTGGATCAGGTGATCGCAATGGACGGTTGCCGGGACAGCAGATTTCTTTTTTCCTGCATTCATGAATTGCAACAATGCCATCTGGGCCGTTGCATCCTGCATCGCCACACGATCGGGACGGAAGTTCACATAATCGTCTCCACGCCTGAACAGGCGTAATGCCTTTTCGTCATATAAATGAGCATATAAGATTTTCTCGGCCAAAGTCATCGGACGACCGATCTTTTCGCGGGCCACATCTACCCTTTTCGGGAAATTGGAATAAAAGCTTCTCAGCATTTCAATGTCGTACACCATATTATAATCTTATTAGTTGTTTGTTTATCAGAAAGCTTGTATATGCAAATAAAAAAAGAGTTCCATTTGTCATTAACAAATGTATATATAAATAAAACACCTTTTATTCAATAATGTCTATGACCCGATAGAGGTTGTCTATGCAAATAAGAAAGTTCGCCTCACGTTCATTTATAAAACGCGCGGCGAACTTATTTTGTTCAACGATATATAAACTATTCTTAACTTATTTATCTTTTGTCGATTCTTGCCATTTCGCGGCATAACTATGAAGGATGGAAGCGATCCCCTCGCCGATCCGGACATAGTCTTCCGTTTTCAGATTAGCCAGCGAAGCACGGATAGACCATTCGGGAGCATCAAAGCCTCCGCCGTTCAACAGGACAAGCGACGTTTCCTGTGCCAGGCGGAACACGACATCGACCGGTTCGTAGTTGGCTTTCAGATATTCGAAGAAATCGTCTCCATAGAATTTCTTTGCCCATACTTCCATATCTATTTCACTGTAATAACCGGCACGGAGAGGATCATCCAGCAAGGTAAATCCTGAACTTTTCCAAAGAGTGTGCAGACGTTCGTGAATGATGTCGATCATGCGGGACTGATACAGGTTCTCGGAATCCAGTAAGGAGAAAGAAGCAAACAAAGACATCTGTGTCTGCTGTGGCAGGGAAAGTCCGGATGTATGATTAAGTGCGACCTGACGGCTATCAGCAACCATGCGGTCGATAAACTTCATCTTCGAGGGGTCGAGCATAATACTGCTGTAACGCTTTGCCAATGCCGTTTTCTTATCATCAGGCAACGCGGTAATCATACGGTCATAGATATTATCTTCATGCAAAGAGATGACAGCCAGACGCCAGCCTGTCGCACCGAAATACTTGGAGAAAGAATAAACGCACAATGTATTATCAGGAAGCTCAGCCATCAGGGAACGGAAACCATGCACATAAGTGGCATATACATCGTCGGTAATAATCATCAGGTTGGGATTATAATTGGTAACGATATCAACAATACGCTCCGTCAATCCGGGTGTCAAAGCATAAGAAGGCGGATTACTCGGATTGACAATAAAGGCAGCCTTGACAGACGGATCCTTCAATACATCCAGATCTTTTTCCTGATATTGCCAGGTATGATATCCGTCGCCCGTCATTTTCAGCGCATGTATTTCCGTTACATCAAACAGATAACGGGCCTGTTCGGGTATTTCTATATAAGGGGTAAAGACCGGAGCAAACAGGACGATCTTGTCTCCTTTATTCAACAGGAAGTTCTGTTGAAGGGAGTCAAAGATGTAACACATGGCAGCTGTACCACCCTCGGTGGCAAACAAATCGAATTTACCTTTGGGCGGCCGGTTGTTACATAATGCCTGATCCAGATAATCACGCACCAACACTTCCGTATATTTCAAAATACGGTCGGGAACAGGATACTGGTCACCGATCACACCTTCTGCCCATTCATGTACCAGGTCGTTTTCATCAACATCCTTTACACGTACCATATAATTATAGGTATCACGTAAAAGTTCGGAACCCGGTACCCCCTCATGTTTGTCAAGAAACTCTCTGAACCGATAGGCGATACTTGGTTTCTGGGGAATGCCGGCAAGACCAACCATGCCGTCTTCCAGTTTAACCCCGCGACGGCATTCTTCCAAGGCGAACTGGCCGAGCAGGAAAAAGGCTTCGCGTGGCGTGGTAGCAATCCAGTTCGGGTTGCCACGACCGGCATTCAACATGATGTGGGTACTCTTGCGGGCACTCTCGTCGGCTAACCGGATCAGTATGTCTTTTAATTCGAACGGACTGATCTCCGACATTTTCTTTTCGTATTCACGGGTGACTACGATTTTATTGTTTTCTTCCATATTATATATAATGTATAATTATTAATTTCTATTTTTATCAGATATGAGTGTTTGTTTATAGCAACTGGTTGTACCTGGCTCCCCTCTCGAGAGGGGGAAGGGGGTGTGTTATATCCCCGCCATACAACCACCATAATCAGAGTCACTTGACTATTACAGGTTCATTTGCCGTTTGCTTCAGCTGACGGTTTACAAGTTGTTTCTCTCTTTTGGCTTCAGCCACATTTCTCCTAGATAGAAAACTGTAAGAAATAGGACTAAAGTCTAATGAGATAGACCATTTACTAATCCGTCAGCTGAAGCAGACGGCAAATAAACCTGTTACAAGGCTTGTTTTATTGACTGGCTTTAACACACCCCCTACCCCCTCTCAAGAGGGGAGCCAGGTACAACCAGTCAATAAACAGATAGTTCAATTATTTCTATATTTACATTAGCAAGATAATCACCACTCCCCAGATAATCAGCAAGGTGTTACCGACAGCATAAGTAACTGTATATCCTAACGCCGGTGTTTGGCTTTCCACCGCATCTTCTATCGCACCGAGGGCGGCTGTTGTCGTTCGTGCTCCTGAAGTACAACCCAGTGTAATGGCTGGATGGAATTTAAAGAGATAGCGGCCCATCAGGACACCGGCTATCAGCGGAATGGTCGTAGCCAGCGCTCCGATAATGAACAGACTCACGCCTACTTCTTTGAAGCCGGTCACAAAACTCGGTCCGGCCGTAATACCGACTACGGCAATGAACATATTCAGCCCTACATTATTTAATACCCACAAGGAAGGTTCAGGAATACGTCCGAATGTCGGGTGTTTGGAGCGAAGCCATCCGAATACCAGTCCTGCAATCAATGCCCCGCCACTCGTACTCAGGCTGATCGGTATATTTCCGAAATGTACCACCAACGAGCCGATCACGCCACCGATAAAGATTCCCAGGCCGACAAAGATCATATCCGTCTGGTTGGTCGGTCGGTCGGCATAACCCAAAGTTGCAGCCGCGGCATTCACCTCCATCTTGGTACCTACCAGTTCGAGCATATCGCCCGGATTAATTTTTGTCGCAGCCAGCACAGGTATATTGACACCCGCACGTTTGATACTTTTAATGCTGACGCCGTGCATCACCTTTTCACTGCGGAGACCGGCTATAGTCATTCCCGAAAACTTCTTACGGGAGATCAGCACGGGCAATGTCTCTGCCGGGAAGTCCAACAATTCAAGGTCGTTCACTTCGTCGCCGATCCAGTCTTCTTCTCCAATCACAAATTCACGGCGACCGCTCAACACCACCTCGTTCCCTTTCTGAAGCATCAGGTCCGGTTTCACATCATACACTACATTACTGATACGTACGCGTTCCACAAACAGACGACGCCCCTGCCCTTCCAGATAATCTTCCAGTTCCTGTACGGTCTTGCCCGCCCCGAACCAGTCATTACTGATCTTATAAGCCCGAAAAGTGATGGGACGTGCTGCCGGCATAAAACCGGGTTGCTCGCTTTCGTCGTCAGTACCCATCTTTGCTTCCAGTTCTTTACAAGCCTTCTTTACCGAAGGCAGTCCGCCCAGCAAACGGGGAGCCACATCGCTCATCAGCCACGCAGAACCGGCCGTACCGAAAATATAACAGACGGCATAAGTCACAGGCATCACATTGATTATGGATGTTTTGTCCGCCGCACTCAGCCCGCTCTGATTGATCGTATCTTCCGCTACCCCCAGCACCGCAGAGATTGTCTGCGAACCAGCCAACAATCCAGCCGCTTCTCCTGCATTATAGCCCATCAGCTTGGCAAGCAAAAAGGGAACAAACAGAGAGAACAAACACATCAGTACGGCAAAAAGCATCTGCGGAAGTCCCTCCTTTTTCAGCCCACGGAAGAACTGCGGACCGACACTATATCCCACGGCAAAAAGGAACAGAAGGAAGAATACGGATTTAATAGGTGTCCCGATATCGATATGCAATTGTCCGATTAATACACCGACCAGCAATACGCTGGTAACTGTTCCCAAAGAAAATTTACCTATCTTAAATTTACCTATCCAGAAACCGAAAGCCAGTGTCAGAAAGATAGCCAGTTCCGGATAGTGTTTGAGCAAATCAGCAAACCACTCCATATATACAATTGTTTGACGTTAATAATAAGACATATTCCATGTCCGGTTTTATTGTGGTAAATGGAACACAATCCATGGGAAAGTTGTTGCGGGAGATTCAATTAAGAGATTATAAAAGCTCCCTTATTTTAAATAAATTCCTATCTTTGTCCCGCTTTGGTGATACGTCAGCCTCCGGTTGCCGTATAAAAGGGAATCCGGTGAGAATCCGGAACAGTGCCCGCTACTGTTAAGCCCGCTATAAAAGGAAAACATGCTTACACCACTGTCCGTGACAAGGATGGGAAGGTCGTTTTCCGGGCAAGTCAGGAAACCTGCCAGACAGATAAATCCGTTCTCCCGGGGCCAGGAGGGCTATTATGAACATAAAACAAATCTCTTTCAATGAAAAAGAAATGTCTGCTGACAGCCTTTCTTGTAGGTTGTTCAATGAGTATGTCTTTTGCACACGGTATGTTGCAGGAGGCAGTGACCGACATCCCTGCCAGGGCCGTTCCCCACGATGACGGCGAAGGAAATTTTAAACCCTCTGACCTGTTTGCTTCTATGCAGGCAGGCGATAAGGCCGCTCTGCTGATGGTCCATTTTGGAACCACCTACGACAAAACACGCCAACTGACGATCGACGCCATCAACAACAAAGCGAAAGAAGCATTCAAAGGTATCGAAGTACGCGAAGCCTATACCTCACGCATCATTATTCGCCGCCTGAAAACACGGGGTATCGAAAAACTCAACCCCACTGAAGCACTGAAACAACTAAAAGCGGATGGTTTCACCCATATCTTGATCCAGTCTACGAACATTATTGAAGGTGTAGAAATGGAATCCCTCCGCAAAGATATCGCCTCACTGGAAAAAGAGTTCAAGGATATCCGTATCGGAAACCCGCTGCTGTACACTCCCGAAGATTATGAAAACGTCATTGCAGCTATTGTCCGGAAAGGAGCCAAGGAAGGAGCTACCGTCCTGGTGGGACACGGCACCTACACTCCTTCGACTGCACAGTATGCCATGACCGATTATATGTTGAAAGCAAAAGGCTATACTGATTATTATGTTACAACGATAGAAGGTTATCCCACTTTCGACGATATGCTTGCTAAGCTTGAAGCTGCCAAAGTAAAGAAAGTCATGCTGATGCCTTTCATGTTCGTTGCCGGTGATCATGCTAATAATGACATTGCAATCGACATGAAAAAAGAACTGGAAGATAAAGGCTATGAAGTTTCCATATTTATGCAAGGATTAGGACAAAACATAGATATTCAGAATATATTTATCGAACATGCAAAGTTTGCGGCTAAACATAAAATGATTAATATTACAGAAAAGAAGAAACAATTATGAATAATTAATGTTTTTAACAAAAATGATGCGAGTATCGTGGATAAGAAAATATAGATTTATATTTTAATTCACATTATTCGCATTATATTCTCCTATTTATATTTAACTAATCAATATTATATATATATTTGTAGATCATATGATATATAATGCATCTTGATAAAATATTACTCTATGATAAATGACATATCATGCATCGCGATAAAGCATTTCTCTATAACAAATAGCATATCACACATCGTGATAAGATATTTCTCTATAATAAATAGTATATTATATATCATGATAAAGCATTTCTCTATGAGAAATAATGCATCACGTATCGTGATAAGATATTTTATTATAATAGATAAGACTTTCAGGACTAAAATAAATATTTTTCCATCAATTTGTCAAATTTAATTTATTAACCTTATAATATAATATATCATGAAGACTATCAACAAATTAGTTTATGCCAATTCATTAAGAATCGAAGAAGCAAATGTATTTATTAATTCATCAATTGATATTTTTGAATCATATTTAAATCAGGGAGGAGGGGAAGATCGTCCTGAGATTGAAATGTTAAGTATACAGGATGAAAATTTATCAAATTATCTGAATGAATTAAAAAGTTATTATAATGAATTTTATTCTACACTAGATGTTCCTATAAAATTACTTGAAACAGATGAATTATCTATAATTAATAAAACACGTATCAGATATGTCGGAGATATTAAACGAATTGTTATGATGCAAAATAAAAGTAATCCGTCTGAATCATCAAAAATTCTCTGGAATTATTTATCTGCTATAAAAAATCTAAATAAAAAAAGCTTTATCGAAGTCACAGGACATATCTCTAATCTATTGAAAGAGTTAAAATAAGATGATATGAATCAACATTGTACTAATTTAAAAATCACGACCCTAATACAAAAATTAACTGAAGAACAAAATGCATTTATTGCACTTTATAAGAAAAGAGGATATACAATTGAGACACGCGTTATTAATTCTTATCCTTCAAAAGTAAAATGTTTGAAAAAATATGCAGAAATAATTAATTATACCAATTCAATGGTTATCTATAATGTAGATACTAATTATGATGATTTGATTGATAATATGAATGCACTTGTAAATCCAATGAATACAATAATGCGTTCACGTTATAGTTTCAAAAAGAAAGAAGATGATAGACCTGAAATTGAATAATAGTTGAATAAATGAGCACAGGTAAAATAATCGTAGCCGGTATCGGACCCGGCAGTGAATCAGACATTACTCCCGCAGTGTTATCTGCCATCCGGCAATCGGACGTTATCGTGGGATACAAATATTACTTCCGGTTCATTGAAAAGATAATCCGTCCCGAAGCCATATGTATCGACTCAGGGATGAAACGGGAGAAGGCACGTGCCGAAGAAGCATATAATTATGCGGCCGAAGGCAAAGTAGTAACCGTTATCAGCTCCGGCGATGCCGGCATCTACGGGATGGCCCCACTTATCTACGAGATGAAACGCGAAAAAGGAAGTAATATCAGCATCGAAGTGCTGCCCGGGATCAGTGCCTTCCAGAAGGCAGCCTCCCTGTTGGGTGCCCCGGTAGGACATGACTTTTGCGTGATCTCCCTCTCCGACCTGATGACACCGTGGGAACTGATAGAAAAACGCATTAAAGCTGCCGCTTCGGCAGACTTTATCACCGCCATCTATAATCCCAAAAGCGAAGGCCGCTACTGGCAGTTCTACCGCCTGATTGAAATTTTCCTACAGGAACGTGATCCGCAAACACCGGTCGGCTTTGTCCGTCAGGCAGGACGCGAAGAACAGGAAGTGACGATCACTACACTGGCAGACTTCGACCCGGAACAGGTGGATATGTTCACCGTCATCCTTATCGGCAACTCACAGACCTATAAGTTTGAAAATAAAATGATTACCCCGCGTGGGTATTATGGCGAAATCAAGATGGCCGCCAAGGAAACCGGAATCGGACAGGACATCATGATCCGCAGTTTCCGTACCATCGAGAAAGAACTGAAAAACCAGGATATTCCGTTAGACAAGAAATGGGCCTTGCTGCATGCCATCCATACAACAGCTGATTTCGATATGGAAAACGTACTGCGGGTAGACGATAATGCCGTTTCCATGCTCTACGAAAAACTAAGCAGCGGCGTAGTCCGTACCATCATCACCGATGTCACTATGGCAGCATCCGGCATCCGCAAAGGTGCTTTGCAACGCATGGGACTCGAAGTGAAATGTTACCTGCAAGACGAGAAAACCGTTGCCCTCGCTGCCGAAAAAGGGATCACCCGCACACAGGCCGGCATACGGATCGCGGTTAGCGAACATCCGGACGCTCTATTCGTATTCGGTAATGCCCCGACGGCACTGATGGAACTATGCGACCTGATCCGCAAGGGAAAAGCGACCCCTGCCGGAATCATCGCCGCCCCCGTCGGTTTTGTGCACGTACAGGAATCGAAACATATGGTCAAACCGTTCACCTCCATCCCTAAACTCATCGTTGAAGGACGGAAAGGTGGAAGTAACCTTGCGGCTACACTGACTAACGCTATACTTTGTTACAACGACGCTATTAATTTAAAACCAGGAAGAGACGTATGAGAACACAATTCACCGTCATCGGCATTCCCGATGACCCCAACTACATCAGCAACAACAAGACAATAGTAGACATAATCAACAACAACACATACTTTTCAGGAGGCAAGCGCCATCATGAGATCGTCATGCCTTTCCTGCCGCCGGATGCTATATGGATCGATATTAAAGTACCGCTCGACAACGTTTTCGACGAATACGAATACCATCAGAAGATCGTTGTATTCGCTTCGGGCGACCCTTTGTTCTACGGATTTGCTTCAACGATACTTAAACGGATGCCGGAAGCGGAAATAACGCTCCTGCCCTCGTTCAATTCACTACAGATGCTTTCGCACGAACTAAAAGTATCGTATGAAGACATGACCATGGTATCCCTCACCGGACGTCCATGGCATGAACTCGACCGCGCACTGATAGAAAACCGGGGGAAAATCGGAGTATTGACCGACCATGTGCGTACCCCGGCCTCCATCGCTATGCGCCTGCTGAAATACGGTTTCACACAATATAAGATGTATATAGGAGAACATCTGGGCAACCCGGAAAAGCAGCGCATCTCACGCTCGCTTGCCCTGTCGGAAGTGGAAGAATATCCCATCGACAGCCCGAATTGCGTGATACTGCAACGGATGTATAACGATATCACCTACCGTCCGCTGGGCATTCCCGACAAACTGTTCGAACTGCTTGATGGCAGGGAACGCATGATCACGAAAGCGCCTGTCCGGATACTGGATATGAGCATGCTGATGCTCCCGATGTGCAACCATTTCTGGGATATCGGTTTCTGTACGGGATCGGTTTCCATCGAAGCGAAAAGGCAATATCCCCATCTCCACATCCACGCATTCGAGATCCGCAAGGAATGCTGGAAACTGATGGAAGAAAACAGTTCGAAACTGGGAGCACCGGGTATCGACGTACATATATGTGACTTCATGGAGGAAGACGTTTCTGACCTGCCCGCACCCGATGCCGTATTTATCGGCGGGCACGGAGGCAAGCTGAAAGAGATCGTAGGCAAAGTAGCTCGTTATCTCGCTCCCGACGGCCTGCTGGTATTCAACTCCGTATCCGAAGAGAGTGAAAAGTTATTTATAGAATCGGTTCACGAAGCCGGATTAAAATTAGACGAACCTTTGCATGTAAGTGTCGGCGATTATAACCCGATCACCATACTAAAGGCATTTAAAGAAGCAAAATAGAAGAACGATGAATAAACGATCAGTAGCAATCGTCGTGGTATCGGTCAGCAGTCTGCCGCTGGCACGGCAAATAAAGAAACAATATCCTGACGCTGTGATCCACAGCAAGGAATCGCAGGAAGAGACGGTAGTAATGGAATCGATCAACACCATTGTCGGAGACCTGTTCCTCCAGTCGGACGCGATCATCTTTATCGGGGCAATGGGTATCTGTGTACGCTGCATCGCTCCTTATATAATGGACAAGCATACTGACCCGGCGGTCGTCTGCATCGACAGTACCGGTAAATATATCATCCCGGTCCTCTCCGGCCATATCGGAGGGGCAAACGAGTTGAGCATCGAACTGGCACAGGTACTCGGGGGCAACGCCATTGTCACCACCCAAAGCGATAATACCGGATTATGGGCGCTCGATACGCTGGGAGAAAAATTCGGTTGGTCTGTCGTAGCCGACGACCTGACGGACAATGAAAATGCAATGAATGCCTGCATTGCCGCCTTCGTCAATAAAAAACCGACAGCCCTTATATTAAATGTACGCGAGAAGGGTACGGAATACCTCGAACACACCTGTCCGGACCATGTCCGTATATTCAATAAATTCTCAGACATTCCCCTCGACCAGTTCGAGTTGGTGATCACCGTCGGGCCGTTTATCTACGAAGCGGATATCAAGATGGTCTCCTACTTCCCGAAAGTGCTACACCTGGGTATCGGCTGCCGAAAAGACCTCAAAGGCGATCCTGTCGAGATGCACCAACATATCATCGCCACCCTGATCGACAACAACCTCTGTCCCGAGTCCATTGCCGACATATCCTCCATCGACCTGAAAAAGGACGAAGCGCTCCTGGCCCTGCTGGCCTACGGCATTATGGACTGTCCATTCAAGACCTACCCGGCAGACGTTCTGAACAAACTCGCCATCCCCAACCCTTCCGCCAAGGTAAAGGAAGTCACTCAGTCATCAAGCGTGGCGGAAGCCGCGGCGATACAAAGTGCCGGAGGCGGACTCCTGTTGCTGGAGAAACAAAAGGGACAGCTGGGAGAAAGCAACGATTATACATTTGCCGTGGCAATGGATAAATCCGTACAGCGGCAAGGCCATATCGAAATAGTCGGTGCCGGTCCGGGCGATCCGGAACTAGTCTCGATACGTGGCAGGAGGATGCTCGAAAAGGCAGACCTGATCCTGTATGCCGGCAGCCTCGTTCCAAAAGAACTGACCTATTGTGCGAAACCGGGAGCCACCGTACGCAGTTCGGCAGATATGAACCTGGAAGAGCAGTTCATCCTGATGAAAGAGTTCTACGACAGGGGTAAGTTCGTTGTGCGCCTGCATACCGGCGACCCCTGCATCTACGGGGCGATACAGGAGCAGATGGCTTTCTTCGACCAGTTCCATATGAGTTATCATATCACCCCGGGGATATCCTCTTTCCAGGCTGCCGCTGCCGCTTTGCGCTCGCAGTTCACCATCCCGGAAAAGGTACAGACCATCATTCTCACCCGTGGCGAAGGCCGCACGCCGATGCCTGAAAAAGAGCAGCTGCACAAACTGGCCGCCAGCCAAAGCACGATGTGCATCTACCTCAGTGCAGGCATAGCGGACAAGGTGCAGGAAGAACTTCTCGAACACTACGCCCCTACCACACCGGTAGCCGCTTGCTATAAACTGACCTGGAAGGACGAACGCATCTACCGCGGAGAGTTGAAAGACCTGGCGAAAATCGTCAAAGAGAACCATCTGACGTTGACCACCCTACTGGTGGTAGGCGACGCGATCGACAACCGCGAAGGCCTCTCACGCCTTTATGCCGACGAGTTCAAACACCTGTTCCGTAAATAACCTGTTTCAGAAAAGGCTATGATACTGATATTGGGAGGAACAACGGAGGGACGGGCCAGTGTCCGCATCGCAGACGAAGGAAGTGCACCTTATTATTATTCGACCAAAGGCGCGCTCCAGGAAATAGAGTGCGCGCATGGCATCCGCCTGACCGGAGGCATGGATACGGCAGCGATGGAAACATTTTGCCGGGAGAAAAACATCCGGTTGCTGGTCGACGCCGCCCATCCCTTCGCCTCGGCCCTGCACCACACGGTTGCAGAAGTATCCTCCTCCCTCCGATTGCCGGTGATCCGTTACGAACGGCGTTATCCGCCCCGCGACCCCGATCTGGTCTGGTGCGACAGTTACGACGACGCCATCCGTAAACTGGAAGAACATGGCATCCGGCACCTGCTTGCCCTCACCGGAGTAAACACCATCGCCCCGCTACGCCCCTGGTGGGAAAAGCACCCGGCATGGTTCCGCATTCTTGAACGCGAAGAGTCGCTCACAACCGCCACCCGTCAGGGATTTCCTGCGGACTATCTGTGCTTCTATCAGGATGAAGACGATGCCGGAGCACTGATGGACCGGTTGCAACCGGATGCCGTTATCACCAAGGAAAGTGGCCGGTCAGGCTATTTCAACGAGAAAATGACGGCTGCCCGCAAACGTTCCATCCCCGTATTCGTTGTCAAACGGCCGGCATTGCCCGAAACATTCTATATCGTTTACGGAGAGAATGGATTACGCAAACAGATCGAACGCCTGCTGCCGGAGTTCTTTCCCCTGCATCACGGCTATACGACCGGAGCCTGTGCCACGGCAGCAGCTAAAGCGGCCCTGACCGCCCTATTAAGCAAAGAGGAACAAACAGCCGCATCCATCACCCTGCCCTCGGGCGAAATAATCACCTTGCCGGTTGCCGCAACCGAATGGGACGGTGACAGCGCGACCTGTTCAGTCATCAAAGACGCCGGTGATGACCCGGATGTCACCAATGGCTCTATGATCATTGCCAACGTGGCTTTTTCGACAGCCTCCAACGATGCACCTGTCCGTTTCGTCGCTGGTCCGGGAGTAGGCACAGTCACTCTGCCCGGATTAGGGCTGGAAGTTGGAGGTCCTGCCATCAACACGACACCCCGCAAAATGATCACGGATGAATTGGCTGCTGTTTTACAAGCGTTCCGTCAGAACAACCCGGCTGCTAAACACCTGCCGCCGAGTCCCGGACTGACAGTCACGATCTCCGTTCCCGGCGGAGAAAAACTCGCCGCCAGGACATTCAACCCGAAGTTGGGCATCGTTGGCGGCATCTCCATCATCGGGACATCCGGCATCGTACGCCCTTTCTCCACCGACGCCTTCATCGCCTCTATCCGCAAAGAAGCCGAAGTAGCCAAAGCCATCGGCTGCCGGACACTGGTCATCAATTCAGGAGCTAAAAGCGAACGGTATCTGAAAGCCCGTTACGCGGAATTACCACCCCAGGCTTTCGTACACTACGGAAACTTTATCGGCGAGACATTGAAAATAGCCTCGGCGCTCTCCTTCGACCAAGTAGTCATGGGGATCATGATCGGAAAAGCAGTCAAGCTGGCGGAGGGATTTCTGGATACCCACAGCAAGAAAGTAGTCATGAACAAAAACTTCCTTCAGGAAACCGCCCGCGAAGCCGGCTGCCCCGAAGCAGCAGTCCGGCAGATCGAAACGATTACCCTCGCCCGCGAACTCTGGCAGTTATTCCCTTCCGGAGAACAATCACCCTTCTTTTCTCTCCTTTTGAAGAAATGCTATGCACATTGTATCCCGCTCCTTCCCCCGGATAAATTACAGATCGTATTGATCACAGAGGAAGGTCAGATTCGGGAATAAATAAGATTTACCGGATCATTTCCTCTAAAGATGTTCAATCTCATCTATTGGCAAACCAGTACACTGACCTTCAGCTCTTCCTTCACGTATAGCGCTGTTATAGAGTGTTCTTTCCACGCTGATGCCATCCCAGAAATGTTCGTATCCGGCCAGTTCTTCGTCGGTAAAGGCCGATTCTTCAAGAACTGTCAGAGCTTTCGTGATTTCAGGAGTCTCGAGCAGTTCTTTCAGGACGACACGGGTAGATTCATTTATCTCCGTCAGGAAACGAAGCCAAAGGACGTGCATACGCTTCTCGCTATAAGTATGAGGAGTGAATTTGGGCAGTTCGACAAAGATCAACTGCAAGTCGTCGATGATATGATCCGTGTGTTCGATATGCCCATCGCATAGTGGTGGTAATATCCTTCGAGAGTAGGCTCAAACACTTCATTCACCAGATTAAGCGAATAAACCGGCTGCACAGGTTTCCCTAAGGCGGCACGCTGACTTTCGGCAGGGTGACGGTGGCGTTTGTGGACGATTTTGCCCAATCGCTGCGCGACGAAGGGCTGGCGGTCAATACCGTCAACAGCTATGTCGGGGGTTTTCGCGCCCTCTACAACCGGGCAGGCAGGACGGGATTGTTTGAGATACCCGAAAAATCTCCATTCGCACACCTGCGGCTGCGCCGGGAGATCACCGTCAAACGCGCGCTTTCCTCGCAGGCGGTCTGCGAACTGGCGCAGATGCAACCCTCGGCAAGCACCGGACTGCGCCGGTCGCTCGACTATTTCCTTTTCTGCTTTATGGCTTGCGGCATGCCGTTCGTTGATCTGGCACATCTCACACGCGACAATATCGTGGGAAAGGATATCGTCTACCACCGGCAGAAGACCGGAATGCGGGTACAGGTCAGTATCACTCCGAGCATGCGGATGATCATCAAACGGTATGCCCGCAAAGACAGCCGTTACCTCTTCCCTATCCTTTTCGAAGACGGAGGCAGCCGCAGCTATTATAAGTACCAGCTGGTGCGCTACAACGCCGACCTGAAAATTATCGGCAACTATCTCAGGCATCCGGTAACGCTCACCTCCTATGTGGCGCGCCATACCTGGGCTACCGAAGCTCTGCGGCAAAACACACCGATAGCCGTCATCAGCCAGGCCCTCGGACACACCTCAGAACAATCCACCCGTTTCTATCTCGATTCACTGGATCAATCCATCATGAAAAGAGCTAACAGGAAGATTACAAAGGTCGTGGATAATCTTGTCACTGGGAAGGCATAATACCTTATTTCGTAAATAAGGTACAGGGTAGAAGAGGAAAAACATGAACAAAATATCAATCTATCTAATAATAACGATCACTTTGTTATCCGTCTTTCCAATGAAAGGACAACATGTCGCATTGAAAAGTAACCTGCTTTATTGGAGTACTACCACCCCGAATATGGGTTTTGAGTTTCGGATGGGTAAAAAACTGTCACTCGACCTTTGGGGAGCGTATAATGCCTGGGAATTTAAAGATGATATGTCACAGAAACACTACCTCGTACAACCCGAACTCCGCTACTGGCCCTGCCAGACTTACGAAGGGCACTTCTTTGGATTACATGGACATTACGGACATTTCAATATCGGACAAATCCCCTTTATCCCCGGACTGGAAGAGAAAAACTACCGCGGCTCACTCTACGGCGGCGGACTGACCTGGGGGTATCATTGGGTGATCGGCCGTCATTGGGGACTGGAAACGTTTGTCGGTGCCGGCTATGCCTATATGCAATACGATAAATATGTGTGTTATGACTGTACGGAAGTCATAGCCAGTTACCGCCGCCATTATTTCGGTCCGACCCGTGCGGGCGTTTCCCTGATCTTTTTTATCCACTGACAACCTTCCCCGTATGAAAGATATCTTATAATAGCATGCGCCGGATGGCTGCTCTCTCCCGTTACAACGGAAGCGCAGCAACCCGGTATCCGCCTTTCGATGGGCGGCGCTTCGGTGGGCGACGACGACAGTGTCTCGCTCTCTCTGCATATCGTGCTCGAAGATATCCGTGTCCCTTCATCGCGCAGCCTGGTCCTCGAACCCCGCCTCGAAGCCAATGGGCATTCGCTGGCACTTCAGGCTATCGTAGTAAGCGGCCGCCGCCGTGCTCGTTACGATACCCGCGCCCTGGCGGTCGACCCATCGACCCGTATCCCCGGCAGTGACTGCTACCGCCGCATCGTGTCCCCGAAAAAAGGAAGCCGCCACGAAATCGACTATACGGTCCGCGTACCTTACACCTCCTGGATGCGCAACGCCAGGTTGTCGCTCCGCCAGATCAGCCGCAACTGCTGCCGTGGAGAGGTGCTTGCCGACGAGGTGCTGACCGCCGACCTGGCGCTCGTTCCGCCCTGCGTGAAGATAGCCGGCGAACCCACTGCCAAGGTAGTATCCGCGTGGAGCCTGACTTCGGGAAGAACCCGGAAGAACTCGCCTATGCCGACAGCCTGTTCCGTCGCCTGAAAGAATCCGGCATCTCGCAGTTCCGGCAGGTGCTGGTCACCGGCTACGCCTCGCCCGAAGGGGCCTACCAGCATAACGAGACCTTGTCGCGCCAGCGTGCCGAAGAGTTCCGCACGTACATCAGCCGCCGTTACCTGCCGGAAGGCTGCCCGGTGATCTGCGGAAGCGTGGCGGAAGACTGGGAGGAACTGCGCCGCATGGTATCCGTCTCCGGCAAACCCTAGTAGTGATAACGATCTTTGACATGGTGGGGGGAAATAAAATGAATTTATTTATAACGTTTGGTTTTGTTAGGAAAAGATTAAATATTTATCTCTGAAGTGGTTCAACTTACTGAATAAATTATTTATCTTTACCAAACAAAACTTATTAGCTATGAAAATCGAGTTCGGACAATCCTATTTGCGGGAACTATATGAGAAAAGAACCTGTTATTACAGTTTGTACCATTCTTAAATTGTCGAATCATTATAAGTAAAAGTGTTATGAGTAAAGAATTAAGACCTTATAAGCCAACTCATCCTGGTGAAGTACTGAAAGATGAGTTATTATCACGTAAAATCACTCAAAAGAAATTTACAGAGTTGATTTCAATTCCTTATACAGAACTAAATGAAATTGTGAAAAAGGGAGATACAGAGACACCGGCCGACGGTGCCCGCCTGCAACTGTCTTTCCGTAACGGTACGACGACACGTGTCATCGGCGAATCGTTTGCCGCGACTACCGAAGAGAAGAAGATCAATAAACTGTCCTTCTATGTCTACCCCGCCAAAGAAGCGGATCAGGAATTTGTTCCTTTCCAGCGTTATGTGTTCGATATGACGGAAGTCACCACCGCTACCCCGCTGGAAACAGACAGCGTCACCATCACCCAGGCAGCCGACGGCGAATATACCTGCGACTTTATCCTGCGTGAAGGAGCGGGCTTCGACTGCTGGGTGGTAGCCGTCGCCAATGCCACCGATGTTTTCGACGAGACAAACAACCAGAATACCTATGCCAAACTACAGGAAGCCCTGTGCTACGCATCCGCCATGCCTTCCACTCCTTCTGCCAATCCGAAGGATGACGATCACTATGGCCTGATGATGTATGCCGAAAACCACGGGATGATCCGCAAGTCGACGACCACCGGCATGAGTTTTCAGATGCAACGCCTCGCCGCCCGCATCGACATCACCAACCGGGCTTATAAAAAGGAGAAGCCAGAAGAAGGTTTCGTACTCGAATCGGCCCGCATAGTGAACGCCAAACGGCAAAGCTACGTAATCCCTGCCACCGCCGAACCGTGGACCGTTCCCTGCCTGACAACCGACTACGCCTGGATAGACAACAGCGGGACAAAGAAAATCCTCGTGTTTGCACAGACCGGTACAGCCGGAACCGACGGCTTCGACGAAATAGACGACCAGATGGCCACCGGAACCATCGAACAACGCCTCTAGCACGAACTATACACCAGCGAGAACGACGACAACAACACGGTAACCTCGACCACTGTCGAGATCAAAGGCCTGTTCCGCGACGCACCGTTCAGCCGTGTGATCCCGTTCGTGAACAAAGACAAAGAGCCGGTCCTGATCGAACGCAACCATCGTTACCTGATCCTGATCAACCCGGCTCCCGACCAGACAGACGTCACCTTCAATATCCAGGTAGCCGACTGGGATGCCGTCGACACCATCAACGTGAAGCCGACGCAGAAGGTTGTGCCGGAACTGGCGGAGATCACCTGCGGCGGGACGGGAGGCAGTTACACTGCGGATACGAAGACGGTCGCCTACCCGGCAACTGGTACGGATACCTCTTTCACTTTCACAGCCGTCTGTCCGTTCGATACGGATACGAAAGTAGTTTATCCGGAAGGGTATGAAGGGGCAGCATGGATCAACGTCCAACAGGGAGAATCAACGAATACAAAAGCCTCCACCGGCCTCAAACGCACCTACACCGTCACCCTGACCGGCCAGGATGCTGCCGATGCCGCCGAACGCTCCGCCTTACTGTTAATCCGCAACGCCGCCAATGCCACCGCACGCGATACGTTACATATTCAACAAACGGTACAGCAATTCCGTAGTAGAAATAATTGAACTATCCAACTGTCAAAGTGGCTCATCTGTTACAGGTTCATTTGCCGTCTGCTTTAGCTGACGGTTTATAAGCTGGTTCTTTTTTGGGCTTTAGCCACATTTCTCTCAGATAGAAAGCTTTAAGAAATGGGACTAAAGTCCAAAGAGATAGATTCTTTACTAGTCCGTCAGCTAAAGCAGACGGCAAATAGACCTGTAATAGTCAAGTAAGGTTGATGACAGGATAGCTCAAATCTAATAAATATTAATCCATCACTAAAACACCAATCATATTATGAACAAAGCAAATCTTATAAAATCAATTGCCCGGCGTACAGGGGCAACGGAATGCCAAAGCAAAAAGATGCTGGAGGCATTTATAAAAACACTGGAAGAGGAACTGGATGAAGGGAACGGGATCATCCTGCAAGGTATCGGCACTTTCTCTCCCTGGTATCAGAGCAAACGGCTCGGACGTAATCCGCGTACGGGAACGACCTGTGAGATCGCTCCCCGCACCAGCGTCAAGTTCAAACCGGGGAAATTGCTATTGCAGTGGCTGAACAGGAAATAACACGGCTTACTCGAGCCTGATCTCCTTACTCTGTACATAGGAAACATCCAACTGCCCGCCGGCACTCCCGTTGCTTTCCTGCAAAGGACTCACTTTTGCACGGCTCAGCGACAGGGTTGCCTTACCGGGCAGTGATGAATTACTGAACGTGATATTGATGGAACGGCTGCCCTCGTCGCGGTTAAAAATGCTGTTCACTCCGCCATCATAACTGATAGTAACTTCCACCACTTCGTTCGGACCAACCGAATCGCCTTCCCAGGTCAACGTGGTCGTACCTTTCACCTTTGCCGATGTAAACGATTCGGGAATAGCGATCGGTTTTACGTCTTTTATGGAAGCGACATTGGTATAGACCTCATCTTTTGCACGGGTAAAGGTGAAAGTCATATCTTCCAGTCCTTTAAAAGAATACGTATAGAAATAAATACCCACATTGGCAAAGTTGGGGTCCTTGCCGTTGAACAGGATGGAAGCCGGACCATTCAGTTTGATGTTGATCCCCGCACTATCCTGCTTATTGAAATTCGCTCCGACATTTGTCTTATTATTAGTCACATCGTAGGAAACACCGAGATTCTGATAGAAAGGGACATCCGGTTCAATATCGGAAGAATCATCACTGTCGCAGGAGGTGAGTGTCCATGCGAATAAAAGGGAGGCAAACAAGAAATACTTTTTCATGACGTTTAATATTTTGAATTACCTCTATATAACAAACGAAATGAAAAAAGTTTATCCCGTTAACATTCTCTGTCAGGTCTCAAGACACATCAGCAGTTCTTCAACAGAAGCAACCTGCCGCGGCGGATTCCCCGAAAGATAAAGGGTGATCGGAGATTCCACCGTCTCTCCCGCATCAATCCGGCTTTCCGATTCTATTTCGCAGCCGGCATGAATCCCGTTCCGCAGAAGCGCCTTACGCACCATCGCATATTTCTGGCCGCTGCCGGTAAGGCGGATTTCCCTGTCATAACGGTTGTCGATGCGGAACAGGCCGGTTTCCATATCGAAGACAATCCCTTTGCGGGCAAAGAAACCGCTCAGGTAACCGCTTAAAGCGAGGTCCTCGGGCGTACCGGTACTGATCCCTTTCACCTTGTCCATCAACCATATCTTATCGGCGATCTGAAGGGCCAGTTCAAGGTCGTGGGTAGAGAGGAAGATCGTTTTATTGGTCGTGCGGGTAAGATGATGCAAAAGCTGCATGATCTCCACCTTACTGGGAAAATCGAGAAAGGCAGTCGGCTCATCCAGGAAGATTACAGGCGTTTCCTGTGCCAGTGCTTTGGCGATCATGACCTTTTGCCGCTCACCGTCGGAAAGGGTGTGTACCATGCGCGAGGCGAGGTTCTCGATCCGGACCATGGCGATCGCCTCTTCCACGATCCGCCTGTCTTCTTTACCCAAGCGACCCCAAAAACCAGTGTACGGACTGCGTCCCATGCCGATCAGTTCACGGACAGACATGTTGCGGATGTCACACTTATCTGTCAGCACCACTCCCACTATAGTGCTAAGCTCCTTATCACTATAGTCCTGTATATCGCGGGACAGTAGTGCTATTTCGCCCGACAGGCGAGGCTGGAAAGCGGATAATGTACGTAATAAAGTAGACTTTCCGACACCGTTGGCTCCCAGCAAGCAGGTTAATTCGCCACTATAGATCGTTGTCGTTATATGACTTGCTACCAGCTTTGTATCACTTTTAGAATGATAACCGATAGACAGGTCTTTTATCTGTATCGTTGCCTCTTTCATACTCATTCGTTCAATTCGTTCTTACGTTTGCGGAACAGGACGGAAGCTACTACCGGAGCTCCCACCAGGGCCGTTACCGAGTTGACCGGCAAGGCTCCTTCAAAGCCAGGCATACGAGCGATCAGGTTGCAGGCAAGCGCCAAGGCGGCACCGGCAAAAAGGACAGCCGGCATCAGTACGCGATGGTCAGAAGTCTGAAAGATGGCGCGGCAAAGATGCGGCACTGCCAGTCCCAAGAAGATGATCGGCCCGCAATAAGCTGTGACGATAGCCGTCAGCACACCCGCCGAAGTAATGACGAGCAGGCGCGCCCGTTTTATATTCAACCCCAGGTTACGCGCATATCCGTCACCCAACAACATCAGGTTCAGCGTCTTTATCAGCAGGAAGGAAAGAGGGATCAGCACCGCCATAATGATCACAAATAACATCATCTGGTTGCCCGATACACGGGAAAAACTTCCCAACCCCCAGATCACATAAGCACGGATATCCTCTTCCACACTAAAAAACTTCAATACCCCGATCACGGCATTCGCTACATAACCGATCATCACACCGATAATCAGCAACGTTACATTTCCTTTTACTTTCTGCGAGACATATACGATCAGAGCCATCACAGACAAAGAACCGATCACGGCTGCAACCGACAGGGCTATCTCCCCCATGAACCCCAGCTTGCTGAGCGCCACACCTCCCAGGCTGCCACTCAACAGGACGACAAAGGCAACACCCATGCTCGCCCCCGAACTGATACCCAATACGGAAGGTCCGGCAAGCGGATTACGGAACACGGTCTGCATCTGAAGCCCGCTGATCGACAATCCGGCACCGGCAACCAAAGCCGTCAGTGCCTGCGGGAAACGCGACTTCCAGATAATGTTCTGCCAGGTGACAGGCTCTTCGCCGCTACTGAAAATGATATGCCAGACCGACTGCAACGGGATGGAAACAGATCCCAGCACCAGATTCAGAAACAACAGGACAACGATGGTAACAACGATCAGAAGCATCAGGAAAGTATTCGAGTATTTCATCGTCGCTTATTTAAGTAAATCATAATAGACCGGTGTATGGTCCGGTAATAAGTCCGGATGGAAAATATGCAACAGGTCAGCCAGCAAGACCTCCGGCTCGGTAGGCATACTTTCGTAAAAAGGCTTCTCCCGCATGTTACAATAGATGACGTCTTTCTCCCTGAACGCACGGAAATCGGCATAACGCGGGTCTTGCTCCTTCAGGGCCTCATAACTGTATGTACCGGGATAACTGTTCACGATACGCCAGTAATCGGCATCGTCAGCCTGGTTGTATATCGTTTCAAAATCGAGCGTGACACCACCGGAACGGTCGTCGTCCTTCAGGAAATAATCGGCACCGGCATCCTTGAAGAGTTGCGCTAGGAAGCTCTTCCCGCCTACCGCATACCAGTTTCCTCCGTGTATCTCGCCGCTGAAGACGATCGGACGTTTCTTCACCTGTCCTTCGGCTGTCAGCGCTTTCAGTTCATTGTAACGTTTTTCTATGGCGGAGAACTTATCGTTCGCCTCTTTCTCCATACCGAGCAGCAATCCGACGAACTTGATCCATTCCGCCTGTCCCAGCGGAGTCGTTTCCTTATATCCCAAGTGCGGTACCAAAGGGATACCGACATCTTTCATTGTCTCATATCCGCCCCGTTTGAAAGGAGAAATAAGAATCAAGTCAGGATTGATGCTCATGATCACTTCGTTATCAAAATTACCCTCGATACCGATCTTGGCTGTCTTTCCTTCTTTCAGCTGCTTATTGACAGTCTGGTTGAAAAGATGACGGGTACTGGTGATGCCGACCACTTTATCTTCCGCCCCTAGCTTGATGAAATTGGATAGCTGCAATGAAGTCATGCAAATGGCACTACGCACAGGGATCTCGATAACCGTATAATCCGCAGGGATACCTTCCGGCTTCGTTCCGCGCTCTACCAAGGCATATTGGAAACGGGTGCTTTCTTCATTCTGGGGATCTTGTATATCCATCAGGATATAACCGTCGGCATAGGACAGTTGAAAACCTTTGGCATATTGCGGCGTAATATGCGCCTCACGATCAGCAGATGCTGTCTGCTGTGCCGAAACACTCTCCTTCTCCTCCCGATTTTCCTTCGATACACACGACGTTGCCAGTAATGCAACCAGGCAACAACCTGCTAAATACTTGTTCATATTCATATTTGTTTTTATCCGACACAAACTGTCCAAACCCACGAGGACAACTGTTATGCTAAAAATGGCAGGTCTTCTGACTTACTTCCATCCCGAAAGCCTTCCCGATCACCTACGGATCAGTGGCAAAAGGTATTATCGGAATGTTACGAAGTTTCACAGCAGCGTGGACTGTCCGGGATTTCCACCCGGTTCCCTTTTAATCTGTCTCCATGAACAGGAGTTTTACAGAACCTATTTCGATCGCAAAAGTAATAAGAAGTTTGCAACTTTGCACTATTTTCAGCACATTTGCACCCCAAATAAAAACAAGAATAAAATGACTTACCCGATCAGTTTCGTATCATTAGGTCCCGGCGAACCGGAACTTATCACAGTGAAAGGTCTCCGACAACTTCAGAAAGCAGATATTATCTACTGCCCAGCCACCCGTAACAGGCAGGGTGAAATCCTCTCGCGTGCCGCCGATATCGTACGTGCACTGGAAATAAACGAAACTGTCATCCGCTGCTTCATGCTCCCCATGAGCAAAGACCGCACGGAAGCCTGGAAAGCCTACGACGCCCTCTACAACGAAGCCGCCGCAAACTATGCGGAAGGCAGACAGATCGTTATCGTAGCCGAAGGCGATGCCGGCTTCTATTCTTCCATCCAGTATATATATGACAAGTTTATAGAGACGGGAATCGACGTTCAGCGTATTGCCGGAATCCCCGCCTTCATCGCTGCCGGAGCACTGGCCGGCTTGCACATTGTCAAACAGGAAGAACAGATCGTCGTTATTCCCGGCACTCCTTCCGCGGAAGAATTATCTGAAAAGATAAATGCCGGATACGTGATCGTCATTATGAAACTGTCGCAATGCGTGGAAGCCGTACATGCATGTATCCGCAAGCATCCGCAGACACAATTCCATTATTTTGAAAATGTAGGAACGGATAAGGAATACTACACCTCCGACCGGCAAATCATCGCAGAGAAATCTTTCCCTTATTTCTCACTGATGATCATACAATAAAAAAAGGGTGTAGCAGAAGAAACTTTTGCTACACCCTCAACTTAAAAATTACTATCCCGATTATTGTATCGCAAAAACTATACGGATTCTATGATACCGTTCAGACGGTTCATATGGTAGCGAAGCGACTGGACAGATTCCCAGTTCTGATGCCCCGACTTGCACAACTCACGTGCACTCACTAATACTCCTGAAATGTGACTGCTGATCTCTTCAATCTTTTTATTCGTTTCATTATAAAGAGTTTCAGTCTCTTCCGGTGAATAGATGGAAGCAGATTGTGCCAACGATTCAAGTAACTTCATCTGATAGACTCCGGCCCTGGGGATCAAGTTGCTGATGGCATAATGATGAAGATCCTGGATTTCCTTCTGCTTGGTGGTATCCCAACCGACATTATTCATACTCTCCGAAGAACCCATCTTCGAAAACATTCGAATACCCAAACAATCTGCAATTGTTCTAACCCATGATCCTGTCTCTGTTTCTCTTGAAACGACGCCTGCCAAACTAAATCTCATTGTTGCCATAATCAAATCTCCTTAATTACATAAACCGAAGTTTTTAAAATTGTTATTTACTTTCTTTTTATCACTCTAAACTTGCTGCTAGTTTCATTTTGTCATTGTGATGTCACAAAATTAGGCAAATTATCATACACCACAACCCTTTATCTATATTTTAAAGTTCTTTAATACAAGAACTGTCGAAATGCACTGTTTTTGCCAACCAAAGATTACAAATAAGTTGAAAAACGCACACTTCACTTAACAAAGAATCATCACCAGCCTCCTTTTTGTGACTTTTGTCAATATAACACCAATTTTACGCAGTTATCAGGCATTACAACCTTTCATTCTATCATTTTGTTATTTAATTAAAAATAATATACTTTTGTTGCCTCTTTAAACTTACATAAGCACATGAAATCGGATATAGAAATTGCAAGAGAAGTCTCCCTTCGCAAAATAAAGGAAGTTGCCACAGGTTTGGGTATTCCGCGCGAAGAAGTACAAAACTATGGTCGGTATATCGCCAAAGTGCCCCTTCACCTGATCGATGAAGAGAAAATCAAAAAACATAACCTGATCCTGGTAACGGCTATCACGCCTACCAAAGCAGGTATCGGTAAAACAACCGTATCTATCGGTCTGGCCCTGGGCCTGAACAAGATAGGTAAAAAGGCAGTCGCCGCCCTGCGTGAACCCTCGCTGGGTCCGTGTTTCGGAATGAAGGGCGGAGCAGCCGGAGGCGGATACGCACAGGTACTGCCGATGGAAAACATCAACTTGCATTTCACCGGCGATTTCCACGCGGTTACATCTGCCCACAACATGATCACAGCGTTGCTGGATAATTATATCTATCAGACACGCAACACCTGCGAAGGGCTGAAAGAGATCAAATGGAAACGCGTGCTCGACGTAAACGACCGTAGCCTGCGCAATATCGTATCCGGCCTGGGAGGTTCGGCAAACGGTGTTCCGACAGAGACAGGATTCGACATCACGCCGGCTTCCGAAATGATGGCTATCCTTTGTCTGGCGACCGATCTGGAAGACTTGAAACGCCGCATCGGGAATATCCTGCTGGGATATACAAACGACGATCAGCCGTTCACAGTCAATGACCTGGGGGTTGCCGGAGCGATCACCGTACTGCTGAAAGACGCCCTTCTGCCTAACCTGGTGCAGACAACAGAAAATACCCCTGCTTTCGTGCATGGCGGCCCGTTCGCCAACATCGCCCACGGCTGTAACTCGATCATCGCGACAAAGATGGCGCTTACCTACGGCGATTACGTGATTACGGAGGCTGGTTTCGGTGCCGACCTGGGTGCTGAGAAGTTCTTCGACATCAAATGCCGCAAAGCCGGCCTGAAACCGAAACTGACGGTTATCGTTGCTACCGCACAGAGCTTGAAGCTGCACGGCGGCGTTCCCGAATCACAGATCAAGGAACAGAATATCGAAGGTCTGCGCAACGGCTTTGCCAACCTCGACAAGCATGTGGCCAATATGAAACGTTTCGGTCAGGAAGTGATCGTTACCTTCAACCGGTATGCTACCGATACAGACGAAGAAATCGCCCTGGTTGCCGAACATTGCAAAGAGCTGGGTGTAGGCTTCGCCATGAACAGCGTATTCGCCGAAGGCGGTGAAGGTGGCGTGGAACTGGCCAAACTGGTAGTAGATACGATCGAAAACAAGCCGTCGGGCGAGTTGAAGCTGATCTACGAAGATACAGACAATGTACGCGACAAGATCAAAAAGGTATCCGAAGAAATCTACGGTGCTGCCTCAGTCACTTATACAACATTGGCGGACAAAAAGATCAAACAGATCGAAAGTCTGGGTATCTCCCACTACCCGATCTGTATCGCCAAGACGCAATATTCATTCTCTTCCGACCCGAAGGCTTACGGCGTTGCCAAAGACTTCGAACTGAAAGTGCGCGATATCATCATCAACAACGGTGCCGAAATGATCGTTGTCATCATGGGTGAGATCATGCGTATGCCGGGACTTCCGAAAGACCCGCAGGCAAAACGGATCGACATCGTGAACGGGTTGATCGAAGGGTTGAGTTAATTGAAAATTAAGAGCTATTTGTTTATAGTGACAGGAGTAACTAATTCCATCACTATAAACAAATATTCATATCTGATCAATCATGATTCAACGTGTCGATCATTTATTTCTGTTGAAAAATTTATTGAAAAATACTATCTGATAGTCAATGGAATTGCGCCAATAGTCGCCATTATGCGCACCCGGGCGGACAATGAAGTCGTGGTCGATCTTGTATTTCAGCAGCTTTTCATGAAAATTGTTATTTACTTCAAAGAAGAAATCACTGTAACCACAATCAAAGATCAAAGCTAAATCACCGTTCTTCAAACGATCAATCTGGTTGATGACCGTATGTTTCTCCCATACTTCTTGATTTTCACTTTCTTTGCCCAGCCATTCACT
Organism: Parabacteroides caeci; assembly: GCF_023656795.1. NCBI lineage: Bacteria > Pseudomonadati > Bacteroidota > Bacteroidia > Bacteroidales > Tannerellaceae > Parabacteroides > Parabacteroides caeci. The sequence continues at coordinate 28,513 of NZ_JAMOKT010000041.1, read as the reverse complement.
CATATTCCAGTTATTGGGGAAAGGACGAATATCAACACCGCCGCTTGTGCTCCCGGCTGCACCGAAAATATCCTTATGACGGAACGAGAGCCACATGGCGCCGTGGCCTCCCATGCTCAGACCGGTGATGGCGCGTGCCGTGCGGTCTTTTATTGTCGGGTAGTTGGCGTCGATATAATTGACCAGTTCCTTAGCGACAAAAGTTTCATAGCGGTAAGAAGGATTGACCGGACTGTCCCAATACCAGCTGTTCTTGCCATCCGGACAAACAAATATGATTCCATACTGGTCAGCGATCTCGGGTAAGTTTGGTTTCAAACCGATCCAGGTTTTGGCATTTCCTCCATGCCCGTGCAGTAAATAAATGACCGGAGCCGTTGTCTTTCCGCTTCCCGGCAGGACGATAACGGTCTGAATCTCTTTATTCATCGCATCACTGCGTACATGAATCGTATCGACAACCGCCGCCTGAACAGACAAGGCGAAAAAAGCAACTAGAGACAAAAAAAATATCTTTGCTTTCATAATCTTGTATAGAATTTATTAGTTGAAAGCAAAGATATTTATTTTTTGGTTAGAAGACTTCTTTCCAGTGCTTCAGATTTGTATCGATCGTATCCATTACTTCTTTTGAGCGGCCTTCCATCAGCAGTTTATACATGGTCTGCGCAAATCCGAGCATTTGGGTGAACTCGATCTTCGGAGGCATCGCCAAGGCATTCGGATCGGTCATGATATTGACCAGGACGGGACCGTCGGAGGCAAAGGCTTTTGTCAGCGTCGGCAGCACATCATCCGGATTGCTGACATTGTATCCTGCCATTCCCATCGAGAGGGCAACACGGGCAAAGTCGGGATTGAGCATCGTCGTCTGCCAGTCCGGCAGTCCGGCGACTTCCATTTCCAGTTTGACCATTCCCAACGAACGGTTATTGAAGACGATCAGCTTGACCGGCAGTTTATATTGCACGATCGTCGCCAGGTCGCCCAGCATCATCGAAAGGCCGCCATCGCCACAGAGGGCAACCGCCTGACGGCCGGGATAAGCCAGTGCCGCCCCTATGGCCTGCGGCATGGCATTCGCCATCGAACCGTGGTTGAACGATCCCAACATCTTCCGTTTTCCGGTTGCTTGCAGGTAACGGGCGCCCCATACGCAGGTCATGCCCGTATCGACCGTAAAGACGGCATCTTTTGAGGCCAGTTCGTCGATTATGGAAATGACATATTCCGGATGGATCTTTTCATCTTTGCCTTTTACTTCAGCGGCCGAGCGCAGGTTTCGCTTCACCTTGTCGTAATGGGCCAGTTGTTCACGCAGGAAGCTGTCATTCGTTTTCTGACGGACCAAAGGGAGCAGTTCCTGTAAGGTATCTTTCACATCGCCGCAGAGTCCCATCTTTATTTTGGCACGACGCCCCAGACGGTTTGCTTTGATATCGACCTGCACGATTGTATTGTTTTGCGGCATAAAGGCTTCGTAAGGGAAATCCGTACCCAACAACAATAAGACTTCCGCTTCGTGCATGCTGTAATAGCCGGAAGGCATTCCCAACAGGCCGGTCATACCTACTTCGTTCGGGTTATCGTACTGGATTTCCATTTTACTTTTGAAAGAATATGCCACCGGGGCATTCAGGCGCCGGGATAATTCGACCAGTTCCTTATGGGCGTCTTTCGCTCCTATCCCACAGAAAATGGTTACTTTTTCCGCTTTGTTCAGCAGGTCGGCCAATGTGTCGATCTCTTCTGCCGAGGGGCAGACGCGCTGTTTGGTCGGGAAAGGCTGCTGGGATGATTCGCCCGACGTTGCAGTCTTCGAAGTCAGGTCGCCGGGCAGACCGATCACTCCTACTCCGCGAAAAGAAAGGGCGGCCTGTATGGCTCCCTGCAACATGCGAGGGAACTGTTCGGGCGTTGTTGCGACCTGGTTGTAATAACTGCAATCTTCAAATAATTTGATTGTATTGGTTTCCTGAAAATATTCCGTTCCGAACTCGTGGGTCGGCAATGTGGATGCGATGGGCAACACCGGTGCTCCCGAACGTTGGGCGTCATATAACCCGTTGATCAGGTGGACATGTCCGGGGCCGCTACTTCCCGCACAGCAGGCCAGTTCGCCGTTCAATTGCGCTTCGGCGGCAGCGGCAAAAGCGCCTGTTTCTTCGTGGCGGACGTGGATCCATTTGATCTTTCCGCTTTTACGCACAGCTTCGTTTACCTCGTTCAAGCTGTCTCCCGTGACAGCATAGATACGTTTTACGCCTGCCTTTTCAAGCGTATCGACTAATTGTTCCGCTACATTCTTTGCCATAATTATATGTACTTTTTCTTTTATGTTTTGTTTATAAAAGAACTATGGTAGAATGCAAAATGTTTTGAAAACAGGGTATAATAAACATCAGCAGATTTTATAAGTGTATCCCAGTCCTTTTTGATATAAAATCGTTACCTTTGCGGCGATTGTTTAGGGAAATAGTTATGGGAACTTCAAAAGAAATGACCTCCGGCGCTGCATTACCGTTGATCTTCAACTTTGCGATGCCGGTACTTTTAGCCAACTTACTCCAACAGACCTACTCTTTGATCGATGCGGCTATTGTTGGCAAGTTTTTAGGGATCGATGCTTTCTCGGCTGTCGGTGCCAGTACTTCCGTCATTTTTCTTATCATCGGGTTTTGCAACGGGTGTTGTGCGGGATTTGGCATACCGGTAGCACAGAAGTTCAGCGCTAGGGATTACAGTACGATGAGACAGTATGTTTCTATCAGCCTGCAACTGGCGGCTGTCATGTCGGTTATTATTGCGGTCGTTACAAGTCTCTATTGCCGGGATATTTTAAGGATCATGCAGACGCCGGAGAATATATTCAGGGATGCTTATCTCTATTTGCTGGTTACTTTTATCGGCGTTCCGTGTACATTTTTCTATAATCTGCTTTCCAGCCTCATCCGTGCACTGGGCGACAGCAAGACTCCATTCTGGTTCCTGCTTTTTTCAACGATACTCAATGTGATTCTCGATCTGGTTTGCATCTTGGTATTCAAATGGGGAGTTGCCGGGGCGGCCATTGCAACGCTTCTTTCACAAGGTATATCGGCCGTTCTCTGCTACATTTATATGTATCGCCGCTTTGAAATATTAAGGAGCACGCGGGAAGAACGGAAGTTCCGGCCTAACCTGGCAGGGAATTTGATGTGGATTGGTGTGCCGATGGGACTTCAGTTTTCCATCACGGCAATCGGCAGCATTATGTTGCAGAGTGCCAATAACGCATTGGGATCGGCCTGCATTGCTGCGTTTGCTTCGGCTGTGCGCATCAAGTCGTTCTTTATCTGCCCGTTCGAAAGCCTGGGGATTGCCATGGCCACTTATACCGGACAGAATTACGGAGCCGGAAAGCCGGAACGTATCTGGCTGGGTATTAAGGCAAGCGGATTGATGATGATTGTCTATGCTGCATTTTCTTTCCTTATACTGATACTGGCATCACGCGAACTGACGCTGATCTTTGTCGATCCTTCCGAGACGGAAATCATAAATGATGCCGTTCAGTTCCTGCATATTTCCTGCTCATTTTTTCCAATCCTGGGAATTTTGTGCATCCTGCGTTATACAATCCAGGGAGCCGGATTTACGAATCTGGCTATGCTGTCGGGCGTATCCGAGATGATTGCCCGTACGCTGGTCAGTATTTATGCGGTACCTGCTTTTGGATTTATGGCCGTTTGCTTCGGTGATGCGACTGCCTGGATGGCTGCGGATTTGTTTCTGATTCCGGCCTTCATCTATGTATATAAGAAAATAAAAAAGGTAAAAAGATAAAACTTGCAGTACGAACTGCGGAGAGAGCGGGATTCGAACCCGCGAAACCCTTTAGGGGTTTACACGCTTTCCAGGCGTGCCTCTTCAACCACTCGAGCATCTCTCCTTTTGTGAAGAACCGGAGAACATATAACCCTCCATATATAATAAAAAAGCAGCTTTTATGCTGCTTCTGCGGAGAGATAGGGATTCGAACCCCAGGAACCTTTCAGTTCAACGGTTTTCAAGACCGCCGCAATCGACCACTCTGCCATCTCTCCAATAAATCAAAATTATCAACACCTCTTTAGAGGTTGCTTTTCAAAGCAGTTGACGTTTCTTGTTTACGGGTGCAAAAGTAGGTAAAAGATTCATACGCTCCAAATTTTGGATGCTTATTTTTATATCTTTTTTTACTATATCCAACCTGAAACCACCTTTTTTACAGGTAAGTTTCTGATACTCTTTATAGATAGAAAAGATTACAAATTTTGAATCAGTTCACGCTGTGCTTTAAAAAATGCGATCCTCTGCCTCTCACCACTGACTGAAATCATGATAGAAGAACGGATCAGGGCCCTCAACCATTTCCGCAACTTCTCGTAGGTCCCCTCATCCAGGGAGGCGACCGAGCTAAGGATGAATGTTTTTATCAGGCTGATATGGTAGTTTTTTATCTGGACGCACCAATAACTCGTATCAAAATTCACACTCGAAATATAGATAAAGACTTTATTCCCGGTTTCCTCAAAATAGCCGCGTGTTGCGAGTTTCTCCATTTCATCCAACAAGTCCATCAGTTCATTCTTCAGATGTTTTACATCCTCTTTCCCGATCAGATGAATACTCATAAAATAATTAATATCATTTACCAGATAATGAAATATCAACGGATCGAGTATGTAATATGAATTATGGATATGCCGTGCTTCTTCTACCCCAGCCAACTGTATTCCCAGAAAGCGGTCGGTGACCTCTATCTCTTCAAAACGTTTTGTTTTTCCCGGAGTTCCGCATTGGTATAGCCACTTGAAAAGATAAAACTGCGAAATATATTTATATTTCATATAAAGCTGCTGAGGCAAAATGTTCGTACAATCGATCAGTTCGGACCTATCATCTTCACGAGCCAGACCTAATATATCGATATACTGATCCAGCATATCATAATCAGTCTCCATCGGATTCACAAAATCCACCAATTTCAATTGGAACGGTCTGCTTTTCGCAGTAACTGTACCGACCAGGTTATCCAATGATATCCCAAATGCATTCGCGATAGTGACGATCTCTGCAAATGTAAAAGCGACCTCTCCCCGTAAACGCCGGTAAACAGCCTCCTTCTCAATACATAATAAATCAACAAGCGCATTTACTAAATTCGTTTTTTGAGGAAATTCCTCTTTGATGGCATTTAGCAAATTATCATACAAAAGTTCTTTTTTCATGTTACAGAATTATAAGTCTTGATATTAGTGGATCTATAGTTTTCATACAAAGATAAATAAGGAACCCATAAATTAACTGTCGGACAATCCGGCAAAGCATCTTTTAAAACCCAAAAAAGGCTAACAAAACAAACAGACATTGAATCTTGGTTGCTGATAAAAGCCGTATTCTCAGTTAATAATCTATAACATCCTTTTTCACAAAACCTATAAGGCTTTAATAATGGAACGTTGTTTCTCAAAAAAGCAGATACGTTGCCTGGCACCACTCACGGAAATCATTGTCGACGATCGGATCACAGCCTGGAGCCATCCCGATATCCGTTCATACGTCTGACGGTCCAAAGAAACGACAGCATTCAGGGTAAAGGCTCTTATCAGGCTGACACGTAAATGTTTCACCTCCACACACCGGTAGCTGGTATCAAAATTCGTACTCGATATATAAAAATAGACACTGCTTCCGGTATCATCAAACTTTCCTTTTATTGCCAACATTTCCATATCATCCAAAAATTGCAACAGTTCTTTTTTCAGTAATTGCAAATCCTCTTTTCCCAGCAAATTGACACTGGTAAAATAATTTATATCATTGGCCAGATAACAAAAGATCAACGGGTCCCATATATAAAACGTCTGGCTGATAAGTTTTGCGGCCGCAACGCTCCTCTCCTGTATCTTTTCCAGACTTTGAGTCGGATAAACGTCTTTAAAACAAAGTTTCCTGTCAAGGTCCTTATTCTGATAGATCCATTTAAAAAGAAAAAAGCGCGATATATTTTTATATGCCAGATAAAGGGACTGGGGCAAAACGCCGGAACAATCCATGGCTTTCGATTTTTTATCCTCTTTTCCCTGGTTATGGATATAAATATAATGTTCCAACATCTCATAATCGATATCGCCGGAGTCAACATATTCAATCAGCCTCAACTGGAAAGGCCTGCTATGAGCATACCGGGCCCCCACTTGGTTATCAAGAGAGATCCCAAGCGTACTCGCAATGACAGCTATCTCAGAGAAAGAAAAAGCCACTTCACCGCGCAGCCGTCGATATACCGCTTCTTTTTCCAGACTTAACAGATCCGCAAGCGTATTCGTCAGCATTCCCCGGTTGGGTATTTTTCCTCTAGATCTATTCTCCCTAAAACCAGACGATATGAAATAAAGCCGGCATTTTTTCTGATGTTTTCAGACATTACATATCCATCCAATCCACACATAATCAAATAATAAAATAAACAAGTACCGATTTACGGCAATTGCCATTCAGAAAAGCATAAACCGGCAAAAAAAGAGAAATAAGCGATCCGGCAAGACAAAAACAGTCGGTTCCTTTCCGTCGTACACCAATAACACCTTTTATAAACAAAGAGAAATACCCAGTTCTCCATTTTACATCAGGCCTACAGCATAATACTTGTTATCAGGCAAATACAAGTAAATTAAAAAACATACATTTACTTTTGTAAATATGGCAAAACTTGTACTTTAAACCGACCCCAAGATGTGAACTCAGACAGGATTACAGCATCCTCATATAATGTACATAGGAATGTGAATCCGAATCAGTTACAAATAACCAAAACATTCTCGGTAATAAAATGAAAATTGCAGCGGTAAAAGGGGATGCTACTAAAAGGGGTTGTCCGTTCTGACGACAGGTTGTGAAATCTACAAAACGGCAGCTCCTTTTCTTTCAGGGATTCAAATACATTCATTATCTTCGTAAACTAAAACAATAAATATATGCATATCACAAAAATTCTTTCATTTATAGTCACTATGACCCTCCTTCTCTTTTCCTGTATAAAGGATGACGAGAGTGAAACTATTAATTATATTAATGTCAAGAGCCAAATCCCTACATTTGCAGTCGAAGATACAGCCGGAAACACATTCAGCTCCAAACAGTTCATCGGCAAACAATCCTTACTGGTATTCTTCGGGACTTACTGTCCGGATTGCAAACAGGTCCTGCCGGTTATAGAAGAGGTCTGGAAAGAACTGAAAGACGATCCCAAATTCCTGCTGGTAACGATTTCCCGGAAAGAAACAGCCGAAGCTGTTTCCAATTACTGGGAAGAGAATCAATTCACAATGCCATTCTACCTGGATACCCGCGGTGAGGTTTTCTCCCTCTTCGCCAACAATACGATTCCCCGGATATATATTATCAATCCGGATAACGAAGTCGTCTGGATGGCTGTTGAGTCTTTGGATATTTCAGCAAAAGAACTAATTCAAAAGATTAAAGGATTGAAATAAAACAAGGCACACCATCATTCTTTCATAACAATCCGTACAGGACCTAACAAACCGGATTCCAATAAAGGAGAATCTTTGGTATAATGGGTAAATGTAGCGAAGGTATATCTGTCGCCCGGTCTTTTTTCACCATGCAGCAACCATTCCGGCCATTGTCCATTGACAATCCCGTCATACGGCTTAAGTTCATCTCCGATCAGTCGGTTGGGCCATAGATTCGTGACTTCTATCCGAAGCTCATTATCTCCTTCTTTTATAGCATCCGTAATCTCTACTTCCCACGGATTTGTCCATATTACACCGAGGTCTTTACCGTTCAACCAGACTTTTGCGATATTTTTAACCTTACCCAAGTCCAGATAAACCGGCTTCTGTAAAGACTGCGAATAGTTGAACGATTGGTGATACACCGCCGTGCCGGAATAATATTTTATTCCATCATTCGAAGACTGGCTCCAATCCTGCAATTCTGTAAATTCAACCTGTCCAGGTCCGCCCCATTTTGAATCAAAAGTGACAAGCCAGGTGTTATCCAGTTTCTGTATTTCTTTCGATGGCTGGAAATTCTTCATACCGGGAACAGGCCGAGGCTTTCCGTCAAAAATGATAAAGAAACTCTGATTCGCATCAAATGACAAATCAATGGAGGTGCAGACTCCGTCCTCGGTAAATGAAGGTAAATTTCTGATTTCCCCGTTAACCGGATTCCACAATTGAGGCTGTTTGCCAGCCACGCGGAAAGTACAGGTAGTAGTCAACGATTCTTTTGTACGGTTAGAAACGAAATAAAAATCCAGTTCCTTTATCTTTTTATGAATATATCTTACCTTCCCTACATCCGACCGGAAATCATCTTCCAGATTCATTTTACTTAATAGACCCGAAGTCAGTTGATAGTCCGGATAAAGATTATCTTCTTTTATTTTAATATCCTGTCCCCAGTAAACAAGCCCCTTGCCATAAGCACGTTCGACAAGCCCTTCCGGAAGTTCTTTTCCACCCCAAAGCTCCGTTATCTTTGCTGATAACTCCTGATCACAAGCCGGATAATCAGTCAACCCGGGAGCATGCAATGGTGGTATTCCTACCAGAACCGCACCTTCCTGTACCAACGATTTTATCTTTTCCAATAGCCGGGGTGTCATAGTTTCAAAAACAGGAAGGACCAAAAGACTGTATTGCATTCCGGACGGAAACTTTATTTTACCGTTCTCGACCGAAGCAGTATATAACAGGCTCGGAGGACAAGCATCAAAATTATGCCCACGCTTATCAATCAAAAAATCACCATCCAATGCTGATTCAGGTGCCCTGAAGACGAACGGAGCCTCTTCCGGTGCCAGATAAAGGACATCGGCTACCGTCTGCCCCTTTATATTAGCCAAAGAACTCCCCTCTACAGCGCTGAAAGAAGTATTATATCCTCCGGGACTCCAAAACTCACACATCGGTATATCGGCTGAAGCACCCAATTCCAGGTCCTGCATGGGATTCATGTCATAAGGCTCTATCGAAAGCCTCATACCATGCTTATGTGCATAAGCCTTTACAAACAAAGAATGGTTTTCAAGCATTAACTCCTGCATAGTCTGCCGCAGATCCCACAAAAAGCGTTCACTGATCTGTTTATTTCCTACAATATAGCCGGCATAAACGGGATAATAAGGTTGAGGATCATATCCTCTCCTTTTCTTAAACTCCTGGCGTAACTTAGGAGTCCAGTTCTGAACCCCCATCTCCCAACTATCCATATGCAGAATTTTCAATCCGCCGGGTAAAAGCGTATCACGCTCACCCAACAGGGAAAATAACTCTTCTGTAAAAACACGCAGATGGGCCATCAGGGCTGTCGTATCCGCTTTATCACATTCGAAACCAACTCCGGGAAGTGGTGCCGGACGTGTTACAGCACCGTTATTGCGAACTCCCACCCTCATAACTGTCCACTCTCCCGTCGGGACATCCCAGGTCACAGAGCCATTAGCCAGCTGATCTGTCAAATCAACAATCTTATCAACGGAAACTATATCACGCGGATTCAATCCTGTACTATCATTAGGGCACCCCCACATTCACCTCCAAAAATACAACAGAGCCGATGCCCGCTTTCTTCATTGACTCCAGATCCTTCGTCATTCCTTCTTTGGATAAATTTCCATCCATAAAATACCAGTATACTCCCGGACGGGCATCATCGGGCGGTGTCACGAAATGTTTCCGCAAAGAATCTATTTCTTTATATGAATTATCAAATCGGCAAGAATCCGCTAGGAACAAAAGACTTATACTTATAAACCCCCAAAATACTTTTTTCATCTTCGATCAAATTTAAAAGGTTATTATCCACGTTTCATGATATGCAAATATATCGAATCCGAATCAGCCTTATTTTTACAAATTTGACTTTATATCTCTAAAAAATGACAGTTCTTATATAAATCATTACGGATTTATCTACAGAAGACGTATTATGCAGTAAATGTGGTTTATACTAAATGAAAATTGTCCATATAACAGCTTCAAGCAATATGCTCTTAACTAATTACATGGACAATTATCTTTTTCTATTCTTTACGAAATGTGCGCAGAATGAGACTCGAACTCACACACCGGAACCGGCACTACCCCCTCAAAGTAGCGTGTCTACCAATTTCACCATCTGCGCGAATGGTGCCCAGAACAGGACTCGAACCTGCACGCCTTGCGACACACGCACCTGAAACGTGCGCGTCTACCAATTCCGCCACCTGGGCATTTTCCATTACATAAAAAAGGCGGCCTCTTACCGCGCTTATTATTTATGAGCGGAAGACGGGACTCGAACCCGCGACCCTAACCTTGGCAAGGTTATGCTCTACCAACTGAGCTACTTCCGCGATAACGGGTGCAAAGATAGAGGTATTTTTTTATTTTCCAAAACCGGAAGATACTTTTTTTACACTATTTTTTCCTTACTCACCCGTTCAAATTTCTATCTTATTTTAACACAGCAACTTTCACCCCGAAAAAAATCAGATACGGGAAACGAGTTCACTGAATAAAGTTATCATTACTACCGCAGCCTTGTTGGCTGCTACGATCACGTCCGCTCCGTCATTCACAAAATCATCGGCAAAATGGTAACCTTCATTCGTAATCACCGACATTCCGAAGACTCTTAATCCTGCATGGCGGGCTACGATTACTTCCGGAACCGTACTCATTCCAATCGCGTCACCTCCTACCCGGCCATAAAAAGCATATTCGGAAGGTGTTTCAAAAGAAGGACCGGTCAGACCGACATATACACCTTTTTTCAAAGGAATATTATGAGATGCTGCAATCTCTTCCACCAAACGGACAAACTCACGGTCATAGGCACGGGTCATATCCGGGAAACGAGTACCGAACAATTCATTATTAGGCCCTATCAACGGATTAGGCATCATATTTATATGATCACGGATAATCATCAGGTCACCAACTTTGAAAGTGTTATTTATTCCTCCGGCAGCATTCGACACCAAAAGATTCTTTATACCCAACAATTTCATCACACGAACGGGAAATGTCACCTGTTGCATGGAATACCCTTCATAATAATGAAAACGACCCTGCATAGCCAGGACTTGTTTACCTCCCAGTTTGCCGCAAATAAAATTACCTTTATGACCGGCAGCCGTAGAATGCATAAAATGAGAAATCTCTGCATACGGAATTACAATGGCATCCTGTATCCGGTCTGCCAGTGAACCTAATCCGCTGCCTAGAATAATAGCCGTTTCCGGATTTCCGGTGATGCGTGCAGCTATAAATGCCGCTGCCTCCTGATATTGTTCGTTTGTATAACTTGTATTCATAGCATCATAAATTTATTTCAATATAATAATCTCCTTGAAATGCCATTACGACAGAAACGTATCTTTATAAAGACTTTTCTGTCATACCTACCTCTAAATTCATTTAGACCTAGGTGTAAATAGATTTAGAGGTAGGTGTAAATCATTTTAGACGTACGTCTTTTACAAAAGACATTATGAACTTTTCCTGAAAAGCTACTGATGATGTAAAACAATCACCGGCAACTTAAAAGTTATCTTTTCATTAAATTGTAGGCTATTTGTGCCGCGCGTTCCATTATCTCCTCTTCACCCGGTACTTTCTTATCCTGCATCAGGATTTTTCCGTCACAAATAACGGTATCGATGCAGCTGCCGTTTGCAGCATAGACAAGGTTGGATATGAAATTGAAATTCGGAGTAAATGCCGGCATATTCAAATCTACCAAAGAAAGGTCTGCCAGGTAACCTTCTGCTATCCGTCCGGCTTTTAAGCCCACAAAAGAGGCTCCGGCTTCCGTGGCGGAATGGAATATTTCATCGGCTGTAACGGCTTCCGGGTCTTTTCGCCAGACTTTTCCCAACAGGGAGGCCAGCTTCATCGCTTCCACCATATCGAGATTATTGGACGACGAACAACCGTCAGTACCCAGACCGACAGTGATGCCGGCTTCACGCATTTCCTTAAATTTGAAGTGCATGCCAGATGCCAGTTTCATATTGGAGGCCGGATTATGCGCGACCTTCACTCCATGGTCTGCCAGCATACGGATTTCATCTGCATCTACATAGATACCGTGGGAAATCAACAAACGGGGAGACAATACACCCAACTTATATAAATACCGGACAGGAGTCGCCCCGAACTGCTTTACAGAGTTCTCCACTTCTCCTTCCGTTTCTGCCAGATGCAGTTGGATTGGCACGTTATGTTCTTTTGCAAAAGCATCCGCCCATTGCAGCAACTCACCGGAAACCGTATAGATGGCGTGCGGACCCACAGAGAAATGTATCCGTTTATCGTATCTGTCCATCTCTTTATACAACTTCTGAATGGTCTGTTTACTTTTCTCTGCCAACTCCGGTTGGAAATGGTCGAAACAGGCACTGGAAATGACTGCCCGGATTCCCATCTCCTCGACAGCCTCCGCTGTAGCATGAAACTTATGATACATGTCGAAGAAAGTAGTCGTTCCGCTTTTTATCATTTCCAGACAGGCCAGTTTAGCTCCCCAGAAAACATCTTCTTTCGTCAGTTTCGCTTCATTGGGCCATATCTTTTCTTCCAACCAGGGCATTAAAGGCATATCGTCTCCAAAGCCGCGGAACAAAGTCATAGCCGCATGTGTATGCGTATTGACAAATCCTGGAATGGCAGCCTTACGGCGACCGTCAATCACTTTATCAGCGACAACAGACAGGCCGGGACCTATCTGTTTGATGTATTTGTTTTCTATATAAATATCGGTAGAAACACCATTCAGTTCTACCTCTTTAATCAGCAGCTTCATACAAACTTAGCTTTCATATTTTTTATTTTCTCCTCACGGATACGCGCCAGCAAACCCTCTTTCTTATCACGTTTTACTGCGGCATACGCACAACTTTCCTTTATTTCCACAACGCCTAAATCATCTTTGTCTAATCCGCCTTTCTGAAACAGGAAACCGACTACGTCCTTCTTACTCAACTTATCCCGTTTGCCGCGGTTAATGGTCAATGTAACCCATTCCGAACGGAGCGGCTTTTTAGCCTTCTCCGGCAGGAAGAATTCATCCGGTTCACGGGTGATATATTCGGGAACAGTCTCTATCTCATTCAGTATCATAAAGGCATTTCCTTCCGCATTCATACGGGCCGTACGTCCGTTTCTATGGATAAAGGCTTCTTCATTGATAGGAAGATGATAATGAATCACATTCTTTACTTCCGGAATATCCAGTCCGCGGGACGCCAGGTCAGTAGAGATAAAAACGGATGCACTGCGATTACGGAAAAGCGACAACGCCCGTTCACGTTCCGGCTGTTCCATACCTCCGTGGAAATATTCATTATCCACTCCCATTTCTGTCAGATAATTGCTGACACGTTCCACTGATTCACGCTGGTTACAGAACACCAGGGCAGACTCGCCTTTCAACTCTCCGAGCAATTTATACAATGTCTCCAGCTTATCCTTAATCGGCGATTTCACGATACGCAAAGTCAGACCTTTCGCCTCTTTCACTCCGGTCAGGAACGACAGGCGGACAGGCGATGTAATACTGGTAAAGGGAGGTATTTCCACCGCTTCGGTTGCTGAAGTCAACACTCTGCGACGCACTCCGGGAAGATGTGAGAGAATATCTTTCATCTCATCCTGGAAGCCCAGTTCCAGAGACTTGTCGAATTCGTCCAGAATCAGTGTACGGACGGTATCCAGATTAATATTCCCCCGTTCCAGATGGTCGAGGATTCGTCCGGGCGTACCGATAAGCACCGTTGGCGGATGCTCCAGACTTTTCTTTTCTGTCCGGATAGGATGGCCGCCGTAACAGCAGTTCACTTTATATCCGGCTCCGAGTGAACGGAATACCGTCTCTATCTGTAAAGCCAATTCACGAGACGGGGCGATGATAAGCGCTTGTATCTTCTTATCCTCATCCGTCAGCGTAGTAAGTAAGGGCAGCAAGAAAGCCAGGGTTTTACCCGACCCCGTGGGACTGAGCAACACCATATCCTTTGTCGTACCGGCATCAAGTACGGCCTGCTGCATTTCATTTAATGCCTCGATACCTGTATTCGACAGGGCACGGGCTATCACTTCGTTTTGTATCATTTATATTCTTTATAAAATTCAGCAACCGATTCAATCCCTTTATAGAAGAAATCGAGCGTGCAACTTTCATTAGGAGAATGAATAGCATTCTGTTCAAGTCCGAAACCCATCAAGACGGTTTTTATACCCAATACCTGCTCAAAGGTGGAGATGATAGGAATACTTCCTCCGCGACGTACTGCCAGCGGTTTCTTGCCAAAAGCAACCGTGCAAGCCTTTTCCGCCGCCTGATAAGCCGGAAGGTCAATCGGACAAACATAACCCTGTCCACCGTGTTTCGGCGTGACTTTTACCTTAACAGATGCAGGAGCCACCTGGTTTATGTAATCTTCAAACATTTTTGATATTTTGGAATGTTCCTGATGCGGAACCAGGCGGCAGGATACTTTTGCATAGGCTTTGGACGGAAGCACCGTTTTACTGCCCTCTTCCGTATAACCTCCCCAGATTCCACAGATATCGAACGACGGACGGCAACTGTTTCTTTCCAGCGTTGAGTAGCCTTTTTCACCGGACAAGGCATCCACACCGATAGCAGCCTTATATTTCGCCTCATCAAACGGGATTTGTGCAATCATTTCGCGTTCGGCCGGAGACACTTCTTCTACATCGTCATAGAAACCGGGAATCGTGATACGTCCGTCAGCATCGATAATATCGGCCATCAGTTTACATAATACATTAATAGGATTAGCCACTGCCCCACCGAAATGGCCGGAATGCAAATCACGATTCGGGCCGGTCACTTCGATTTCCCAATAAGCCAAACCACGCAGGCCGGTCGTCAACGACGGTGTTTCGGCATTTACCATGCTGGTGTCGGATACCAGAATCACATCGGCCTTCAATAAGTCTTTATGTTCACGGCAGAAGGTTTCAAGGCTGGGAGAACCGATCTCCTCCTCTCCTTCGAAGATAAACTTCACATTGCACTTCAGCAGGTCGAGCTTCAAGGCTGTTTCAAAGCCTTTTACCTGCATCATAGACTGGCCTTTATCATCGTCCGCACCACGAGCCCAGATACGGCCGTCACGTATTTCGGGTTCAAACGGTTGGCTTTTCCACAAGTTCAATGGCTCAGCCGGCATTACATCATAATGGGCATAAACAAGCACAGTCTTGGCATCGGGCGAAATCATCTTTTCGCCATATACGACCGGATTGCCTTCCGTCGGCATCACCACGGCTTTATCCGCTCCGGACGATAGTAACAGTTCCGTCCAGCGCTGGGCACAAGCCTGCATATCAGGTTTATGCTCTTGTTTAGCACTGATGGAGGGAATACGGATTAAGCTGAACAACTCTTCCAGAAAGCGTTCTTTATTGGATTCGATATACGATTTTACTGACATAAAACAGAAGATTTAATTTTAAATTTAACGTTTTTATTTAAGGTTACAAGTTTACGAATAAATTACTTAAATCCCCATTTTATTGTCATATAAAATATAGTAAGATGTTAATGTAACGTCAGTTTTATCTCAATGTCATTAAGTTAAACAAATAGTGACATTGAGTTTTTCGCTAAAAGCTTATTTTATCTTTAATCCGGGAATTAAGGGAGTAGTATCCACCAGTTCCAAATCCTTTACCATAGACAAAGTTCCCTGCTTATATTTCTGGAAATGGGATGTTTGGATATGCTTTTTATAAGCCTCCTGGTCTGCATAAATCTCCAGGATCGTTATTTTATTGGGGCTTTCTTTATCAGCTGTAGCATATAAAGTAAGTACGCCCGGTTCCAAGCGCATGGAGGTTTCAATCTCTTCTTTCAGGTAGGCATTATATGCATCCAATTGTGCCGGGTCTACAGTAATTTTGGAGAGGCGGACCAGGTTATTTGCCGGACTTACGGCAGATGCTTCCTTTATTATCTTCAAGGCCTTTATTGCCGGCGGGAAACCGATATACGGAAGACATTGTATGACTGCCGCCACAACCGTTTCCTTACTGTTACCCGCATTCAGATTTCCCTGAAAATGAGAACGAAGCTGGCTATCGGCTCCCAATGTCATCAGGACACAATATCCCAGTAACTCACGTGTTTTGAGGTCAAGTCCACCACGGGTATACATATCACCGAAACAATATTCTGTCAGGAAACGTTCCACATCGTCACCCATTTCCCCCGGAATATCTTCCATCACCTGACTGATACCTCCGGGATAAAGCCGCTCTTGCACAGCCGCCCCTTTTTCATGACGGTTTTCTTCCGTAACCGTGCCTTGTTTTTCCAATGGCAAAGAAATGCCCCGTTCTTTAAATACTTCATTAATGACGGTCAGCGCGTTCAAGGTTTTGGGAAAACCGATAAACGGAGCGCATGAATAAATAGCTTCACGAAGTTCAACAGGAGTAACTCCCACATTCAATGCCGCTCCTGCATGTGCCTTCAGCTGGGGCAAAGTCTGCATAGTTGCTAATGTAACACAGGTAATCATTTCACGGGTCTTTATATCCAGTTCTCCCGTGCGGAATACTTCTCCGAAAATAAACTTCTGAAGAATATCCATCATCTCCGGGTCAGTTCCCTGCCCGGTCAAGGCTTCGCCACCGAATAAAGTGGTATAATTCTTTTTACATAATTCAATCCTATCCATATCTTTTTCTGTTTTAAGGTCTGAAACATTCTGAGCAATAGCAGACATTAAGCCTGATACGATGAATACCAATGTTAACAATTTACGTTTCATATCTTTCTGTTTTACTGATGTTGCAAAGCTAAAAAAACCGGACCGTTTCGATTGTAGACGGATTACAGATAAATATACCTAAATTACAGATGTGCAGCTTCCCACCCGATAATAGCATTCTTACGAACTTCTCCCCAATGATAATTACCTATCTCACCGGTCGCTTTTATGACACGGTGACAAGGAATCAGGAAAGCGACCGGATTCTTTCCTATGGCAGTTCCGACTGCCCTGCATGCACCCTCATATCCTGATTTTGCAGCTAAATCGGCATAAGTCGTCAAGCCACCTGCCGGAACCTTCAATAAGGTTTCCCATACTTTTAACTGAAATTCAGTTCCTCTCAGATGCAGTTTTATTTCCTGCAATTTACTCCAATCCTGATTGAAGACAGACAGGGCGTTTTGCTGTTTCGTATCAAGGGTTTGTTTGTAAGCGGCATTGGGGAATAGGCTTTGCAGATTGGCTAGTGCCTTCTCCTCCCCTTCATCGGCAAAGGCCATGTGGCAGACTCCTTTTCCGGTGGATGCTACGATGATGCTTCCGAACGGAGTATCTGCAAACGAATAATTGATATCCAAATCCTGGCCGCCATTTTTATACTCGCCCGGTGTCATCCCTTCTATATTTATAAATAAATCGTAAAGGCGACTCGTTCCCGACAAACCTAATTCGCAGGCGGTATCGAAAAGAGTAGCATGCGTTTCTTTCAATATCTTTTTCGCATATCCGATATTCAGATATTGCAGGAATTGTTTGGGAGTTATGCCTGCCCATTCATGAAATAACCGCTGGAAATGAAACGAACTCACATGAATATGCTCCGCAATTTGTTCCAGGCCGGGCTGTTCACGGTAATTCTCCCTGATAAAACAGATGGCAGAGGCTATCCGTTCGTAGTTCAATGCTTGCTGCGTCTTCATTTCCTTAAAATGATTATTAGAATAGCCTGTCGGAAGCCTCCAGTTCGAGCAATAGTTTCTTTGCAGGAAGTCCGCCGCCATATCCAACCAGCTTTTGGTTACTTCCGATAACACGATGGCAAGGAACCAAGATTGAAATAGGATTTGCCCCATTGGCCGATGCTACTGCACGGATAGCTTTGAGATTACCTAATTTCTGCGACAAAGCGGCATAAGAAAGCGTTTTTCCATACGGGATATTCACTAATGCATTCCAAACCGTTTGCTGGAAATCCGTACCCGCAAAAAGCAAAGGAATATCAAATGCCTTCCTTTTGCCGGCAAAATATTCATTCAGTTGAACAACTGTCCGGGCGATTACTTCGGATTCGCCTGCCTCATAACGGGCATGCAATAACTTTTGTACCCGCCGGTCAATCTGTGCCCTGCGATTCTCATCCATCCAGTCGCACAAACAAAGTTTGCCATCCAAAGAACCCAATATCAGTTCTCCGCATGGGGACTGATAGTATTGTATCTGAATAATATTTTCCATACTCTTTTCTTTATATCGCAAATGTACGAAGTTTATGAGTATGGAAGAACCCGAATCTTGCTATTTTAATAAGGGCAGCCGGTGAAAGCCTTCCAGTTTCCTAAACACAAAACTACGAGAAAACTGTAATCAATTCACAATCAGACTTATCACTCAAAATGAATACCCTGTATCTTTTACCAGCCATGGCAGGTTGAAACGGTAATGGTTACGGCTGCTTACCAGATGTATCATTCCATCCGGCGATTGCGTACCGGCCAGATAACCGCGGGGTTCCGCATGGCTCCCGTCCATTTCAAAGAAACCGGTCCAGGCGCCTCCGTCCATAAAACGTTCCTTGCCATCGGTCAGTAATTTCTTAACAGGCCATGTCTTTCCATCGTCGAAGGAAAGGGCGGCATACATTCCGTAACCGGTATATTCCTTGCCGTCCTTATCTTTAAAGGTCATACCGTTCAATCCATTTTTCAGACGGAAAGGATGGTTCGTGAAAGAGACCAGCAAAACAGGTCCTTCCTGTAAACGAATCAATACCAGACGCTGACCGCCATCAATCGGGGGAAATTCAGAAACGTTGTATGTCCAGGTACGTCCGTTATCTTCCGACAGGCTCATGGGCATCCGTTCCAGACCGTCTTTATCGACAATGCCGTCACCACGTCCGAATGCCATAAAACGTCCATCGGACAGTTGCACTACTCCGGCATGGATTCCGGCAATAGTACCGCCCGAAGCGCCTGCCTCGAACTTGCCCGGATTGGTTTTGCCCATGTCTTCCCAGGTCAGGCCATTATCCTTGCTGATATGCAATGCCGTGCCGCCATTGCTCCGGGGAGTGGCGTCGGCGGCTTGTACCAGCCAACCGTCCTTAGTACGGAAAGAACCAGCTATCACCTGATGCCGTCTGGCATGCTCAGGGGCGATGATACGCGGACGACTCCAGGTTGCACCGTTATCCGTGCTTGTCCGCATGACCATGGCGAGGGTTTCCCAGGTACCGGCAGCTTCCACCCCATTTATATGGACAAGTGTACCTTTATTATTCAGCAGGGAAGAACCGGTCATATTCCGGTCGGGCACCTTGAAGAACTCGTGCGGCTCGCTCCATTCGGTACTGCCTTTCTTCAGGCGGCTTTCCAGAATCACCATCTCCCGCCCCGATTCTTCGTCGCATGTAAACCAGATAGCCAACAAATCCCCGTTATCACACCAGGTTATGGCAGGGCAATGGTTATGCTTGTAGAACGGGACACCGGAAGAACATTCGGGCGTTTTCACATAGACGAGAGGTTCACCGAAGAAAGGTGTTTTCAAAGGAGCGTCCCAGGTATGTTTCTGCTGTGATATATGCTCTTGCGGGGTCGGTCCGGCTACAGGAAGCGGCTGGGTTTTAGGCATATCGGCCTGCACCACCCGGAAGCCGGTGAGCCAGTGTTTATCTTCGGGTATCATCGCCATACGGTTGGCGGAACGCAGAAATCTTTCCGGAGTGCTATGGCTTCCGCCACGTGTCACTTTATATAATCCGTCAGCACGGCCCACCGGGTCTGTTTGCGGTAATGCTTCGTAAGGTCCGTACCAGTCGCTACACCATTCTTCTACATTTCCGTGCATATCGTGCAGTCCGAAAGGATTGGCAGGAGTTTTGCCAACCTGAAGGCTGATTGTAGAATCCGTTCCCCAGACATTTTGCTGGTTCTTATGATACACGCCATGAAGTCCGTCGTCCATCCAGAAATTCCAGTAGGACCCGGCACGGCAAGCATATTCCCATTCAGCTTCGGTTGGCAGGCGATACGTCTTCCCTTCCTTTTCCGAAAGCCAGTCACAGAATGCTTTCGCCTCGTAATAGTTTACAAAAATAACCGCTTCATCATCTTCTTTCGAAAGGCCGTACTTTCCCCGTAAGTTCTTATGGGAAGGGTCAAAACGCTCGTACTGGGCATTTGTCACTTCGGTCGTTCCCATCAAAAAAGGGTTTGTGATCGTTACCGGATGAATCGGCGCTTCATCATAATCTTCTCCCAATCCGTGGCTTCCCATATGGAAGGAGCCGGCCGGAATCCGAGTAAATTGCATTCCCAGGCTATTCGTTTCCTGGGCATTCGTAGCAAAGGCGCCTAATACAAAAAGGCAATAACATAAGATAGCAGCGTTTCTCATTTTGATTCGTTTTTCCATATTCCGGAATAAAGATAAATATATTATCCGAAAACTATCCGGGATACTTATCAAAAAAAGAAACTCTTTCAAAATTACTGTATGTCATCCCGGGCTTAACCCGGGATCGCATACTTTACTGATAAACAATACTTAGTATGAGTTGGCGGATCGGGTCCGCCATGACAAAACACATTAACCCTGCGTCTCCAGATAAACGACATGAGTCTGAAGGTATTCTTCCAGGCCATGCTTACCGTCAGCACCACCAATACCCGATTTACGCCAGCCGGCATGGAAACCCTGCATGGCTTCAAAGTTCTCACGATTGATATAAGTTTCGCCGAACTTTAAGGAACGCATCAGTTTAAAGGCCATATCCAGATTCTGTGTATAGACGGAAGAGGTCAGTCCGTATTCGCAGTCATTCGCCCAGGCAATAGCATCTTCCACTTCTGTAAACTCTACAACCGGGAGAACGGGACCGAATGTTTCTTCCTGGATAATATCCATCTTCTGTGTACAATTAGTCAAAAGGGTCGGTTCAAAGAAGTAACCTTTAGCTCCGATACGTTTACCTCCATAAGCCAGGGTCGCCCCCTGCTTAACAGCTTTTTCGACTTTCTCTTCTACCGATTTCAGGGCACCGGCATCAATCAGCGGTCCCATATCCAAATCTGCGACCTCGTTGGGGTTGCCTACTTTTACCTTACCAAAGCCATCCAGCAACTTTTCAATAAAAACATCTTTAATGCTGGAATGTACATAAACACGTTCACAACAGTTGCACACTTGTCCGGTATTGATCACGCGGGAAGCAATGATCGACTTCACGGTCAGATCCAGATCCGCATCCGGCATAACGATAACCGGAGCCTTTCCTCCTAACTCCAGCGATACCTTCGTCACATTAGCTGAAGCGGCTTCCATCGTCTGCACACCGGCAGAAACACTTCCTGTCAGGCATACGGGATATAACTTCTTCCGTAGAAGGGTTCAACACATTGATCCACTTTCCGGATCGATTCTCGATGAACTGTCCATCGATGTACATTTCTAAATCTTTCATGGTCTCTTTAAATTGATAATTAATACTAATATGTATTCTTTATACGAATTAAGGCATTCTGATACCTGTTATGCACAGATATGTCTGATTATCGGTCTCCTAAACAATGCCACATTGTATAATCTCCTGGTAAAAAGTACTTTGTAAAAGTAAAAACTTATTTGCATAATAAAAAATACAATGATGAAAAAAAACAGTACGATAACTTTTTATAAGTTTAGTAACCAATATACGGCTCAATGGGAAGCTATAATAAAAAAAGGTCCATGCCCGAAAAAGACATGAACCTTCCTTATTTTATAAGAGAGTTTATAACTTATATTTATACAATTGCGCCATCACCTTCTGATACTCGTTCTGCAACTGCATATAATTCTGCATGCTCTGATAGAAAGTCGTTACATCAACGAAATATTCAATCATACTGATTTGGCCGGTCTGAATAGCCTTATTCAGCAATGCCAGGCTATTCTGACTTTTCAGAACCGTATTGTATTCGTCCATAGAAGTCTTCAGAGCGACCGACTGGTTATACAACTGGTGTAATTCACTTTCCACGGTCGTTGTCGTACTCTCCAGTTGAAGGTCGGTATAAAGAGCCTGCGCTTTAGCCTGCTTTACATTATTCCTGTTTGAGAATAAAGGAATGCTGACACCAACCAGGAAACCGTTAAAACGCTCTCCGCCGGTAGCCGTATTCATACGATACCCCAACTCAAAACCGGGTAAACTCTTCGACTTATTAACGCTCAACTGGCGGCGGGCAGCCACCTGCTCGCTTTTCAACGTAAGCAACTGAGGATTGGAAGTCACAGCCTCCGCACGTAATTCCTCGAATGACAGGATATCACCGTCCGACATATAGGTCGTGTCCGTGAAGTCGATAGCAATACCACCATTCAATGTTGCCAGTTCCTGAAGTTTGGCAATACGGGCAGACTCGTTCATACGGGCTTCCGTTTTCGCATTCAGCAACTCCAGGTCAATCTTATTTGTTTCCAGAATATTCGCATCGCCGGTTTCCAGACGCATGGCATACAGTTCCGCCAGTTGTTCCGCATTCTGCCTGCGTTGGTCGAGTAATGCCCGTTGCTGGTTCAGCAGGACCAGGTCAAGGCAAATCTCCTTCGCCTGCAAAAGTATTTGCTGACGGAACTCTGCACCCTGACGGTCGAAACTGGCGGCTTTCGATTTCGCCAGTTTATTCTTCTGCACATATACCGAAGGGAAGTCGAACGACTGGGATGCAACCAACTCTCCCTGTATTCCCATCCCTTCCCGGTTGCCGTACTGATGTACATAGGAAACCGAAGGGTCTGGCAGGTTATTATCCAGCTTCGCTTCCAGTTTCTTAGAAACGGTAAGCTGGTTATTCGCCTGCAATTCTTTATTATTGGCTTCGATACTGCGCAGGACGGCATCAATAGAATTCTGCCCGTTCACTGAAAGCGCAGCGGAAGCCAACAAGGTAATTACTATGAATTGTTTCATTTTTCCTTATTCATTAAAAGATAAACAATAGGAATAATAAATCCGTTCAGGAAAGTAGATGTCAGCAACCCTCCCAGAATGACAGTCGCCATCGGACTCTGTATCTCATTACCCGGCAAATCTCCGTTCAATGCCAACGGTATCAATGCCAAAGCCGAACTTAAAGCAGTCATAAGAATCGGGTTCAGACGGTCCAGCGAACCGTGTATCACCGTATCGTAAACAGAGAAGCCTTCACTGCACAGCTGTGCATAATGACTAATCAGCAACATACCGTTTCGGGTAGCGATACCAAACAGCGAGATGAAGCCGATAATAGCCGGAATACTGATTTCACCGGAAGTCAGCCACAAAATAAATACGCCACCAATCAAAGCCAACGGCAGGTTCAGCAGGATGACACCACTCTCTTTCGCATTCTTGAACTCATTATAAAGCAACAGGAAGATTACCAGCAAAGACATCAAAGAAGTGAGCAACAGTGTGCGGCTGGCTGCCTGTTCACTTTCAAACTGTCCGCCATATTCGATATGATACCCTTCGGGCAATTTGATTGATGTTCCAATCTTATTCTGAATATCATTTACAACACTGCGTAAATCCCGTTCGGATACGTTCGCACTGATTACTAACTTGCGCTGAACGTTTTCACGGTTAATCGTATTCGGACCGGTTACCGAACGAACCTCGGCAATATAATTCAGCGGGATTTTCTTCCCTCCGGCATCTATCATCAGATTACGGATATCTTCCATCGTTGCACGGCTCTCGTCGGAAGTCTTTACTGTCAGGTCGAATGTTTTACCGTCATCATACACCTGGCTGACAACTTCGCCACCCAGCATGACATTAATATATTCTTCAAACTCAGGAAGAGATACGCCATATTTAGCCATCAGTTCACGTTTCGGCGTGATGGTCAGCTGCGGACGTTCAATCTGCTGTTCTACTTTCAGGTCAACCAGGCCCGGAATGCTCTGGATAGAGTTTTTGATATCGTTACCAATCGTAAAGAGACGGTTCAAATCGGTACCGAACAGTTTGATGGCGATATTGGCTTCCGTTCCCGAAAGCATCGCATCGATACGGTGAGAGATAGGCTGACCGATTTCGATATTCGCACCACTGATAGTCGACAGCTTCTTACGGACATCATTCATCACAGCTTCCCGGCTACGGTCTTTCAATACGAACGGGGCCTCTATCTCCGAAACGTTCACACCCAATGCATGTTCATCCAGTTCGGCACGTCCGGTCTTACGGGCCACCGTCTGGATTTCGGGAACCTGCATCAGTAACTCTTCCGCCCGATGTCCCATCCTGTCTGATTCATCCAACGAAATACCCGGCAGCGAACTTACATTAATAGTAAAAGAGCCTTCGTTGAAAGGAGGAAGGAAACTACGTCCCAGCGTAAAGAAAATACCCAACGCCACAAGGAACAGACCCACCGTAGAACCCAGCACAATCTTCTTATACGCCAAGGCAACTTTCAATGCGGAAGCATATATCTCCTTCAATTTACGGGCTACCCATGCCTCTTTTTCTATCTTCTTATCGGTCGACTTATTGCCCAGCAGATAACTACACAATACCGGCGTCAAAGTAAGTGCAACAACGGTAGATGCAAACAAAGCAACGATAAACGCAATACCCAGCGGCACCAACATGCGTCCTTCCATGCCATGAAGGAAAAACAAGGGTACGAAACTTACCACAATAATCAACGTGGAATTCAGGATAGGCATACGTACTTCACGGGAAGCGTCATAAACCACCTCCAATACCGAGCGCCGCTCTTCCGGAGGAAGCATCCGGTTCTCCCGTATTCGTTTATACACATTCTCCACATCGACAATCGCATCATCCACCAGCGAACCGATAGCAATCGCCATACCGCCCAGAGACATTGTATTAATGGTCATCCCCATATAATGCAAAACCAGGATAGAAACGAGCAATGACAAAGGCAACGCCACCAGCGAAATCACCGTCGTACGGATATTCATCAGGAAGAGGAACAAAACGATGACAACGAAGAAACTTCCTTCAAACAAACTGTTCTTTACATTATTAATAGAACTGTCGATGAAACGGCTCTGACGGAAAATATCGGTAGAGACATTCACGTCCGACGGAAGATTCTTTTGCAAGTCGGCAACGATACCGTCCAGCTTGTTTGTCAGGTCGATTGTACTGGTATTCGGTTGCTTGGTCACCGTTATCAGAACAGCATGCTTGCCGCGTTCAGAAGCTGTACCCAGTTTAGGACTTTTGCTTCCTATCTTCACCGTCGCCACATTTTCCAGCATGACCGGAAAACCGTCGACTGTCTTGATAACCCCTTTTGCCAGTTCCTCCACTTTCGGAGTGGAAAGAACGCCACGGATGATATATTCATTGTCATATTCATACAAAACACCGCCATTTGCATTACGGTTCATATTACGGCAAACCGTCAGGACTTCATCCAACCCTACTCCATAATGTTTCATACGGGCGGGGTCAAGCAATATCTGATATTCTTTGATATCGCCACCAATCACAGCGACCTGTGCCACACCGCCTGTCGACAACAAACGCGGACGGATTGTCCAGTCGGCAATCGTACGCAAATCGAGCAAAGAAGTAGAATCGGCAGTCAGACCGATAATCATCATTTCTCCCAGGATAGAAGATTGCGGTCCCAGCGTCGGCTTGCCAACGTTCTCGGGAAGGCTTTCACTAACGACTGCCAACTTTTCCGAAACAATCTGGCGGGCACGGTAGATATCCGTTCCCCAATCAAATTCAACCCATACAACAGAGAAACCGGTGGTAGAGGAAGAACGTACACGGCGCACATCCATAGCCCCGTTCACAGCCGTTTCGACCGGGAAAGTAACCAGGCGTTCCACTTCTTCAGGAGCCATACCATTTGCTTCCGTCATAATAACCACAGTCGGAGCATTCAGGTCGGGAAACACATCTACATCTGTATGAAAAGTTGTATAGGTTCCCGCTATCATCAGCAGCAATGCACAGATCAGGACAACCAATCTGTTATGCAGCGAGTAATATATTATTTTATTCAACATAAGAATAATTGTTTAATTAGCCGATATGCCAATGTGCCAATCAAGATAGTACCATGAGATTTCCATTGGCACATTGGCATATTTGCATATTTGCTCATTATTAATGATTATGAGTATGAGCCGGAATAGCATTGGAGGCAGAAGCCAGTTTGACCTGGTAAGCGCCTTGTGTAACAACCGTATCTCCCGGTTTTAGACCAGACAGAATCTGGACTTCAGCACCATTGTTGGCACCCAGTTTCACTTCCTGCTTTTTGTATCCTTCCTCATCCAAACGAATAAATACGGAATAAACGCCTTGCTCTTCTATCAACGCGGAAACCGGAACGCTCAACACATCCTGCATCGGAGAGGTAAGCAAATAGATTTCAACAAACGAACCGGGAATGACAGCCCCTTTATTATCAAATTCAAAAGTCACAGGAATATAAAAAGAATTGGCATCCGAAGCCTTTCCATAAGAAAGTAAACGTCCGTGAAGTTCGGAAAGCTCATACACTTGGTCGTCATAAGGAGTTCGGAAATTAGCAGACTGTACAGCCGGAAGATATTGATAATACTTTTCCGACACTTCGGCACGAAGCACCAAGCGGCTATTCTGAGAAATCGTAGCCAACGGTTGTCCCACAGCGACATAATCGCCTTCTTTCACCTGAAGGTTCTTCAAGTATCCGTTCATCGGAGAAACAACCGATACCCCATTCTCCGTTTGTTTACCGGCAATGGCATCGTAAGCGGCCTTTGCATTTTCATAATTCAGACGTGCCTGTTCAAAGTCCTTGGCAGAAACGATCTTATCTCCTACCAGCTGTTGCATACGTTCATATTCCTTCTTGGCATTTTCGTATGCATATTTGGCACGGGCTGCCACATTCCCCTCAGACAAATTACTGGAAGCCAGGCTCAGGATAGCCTGTCCCTTCCGGACCGGAGTACCGTCCACAAAAGATAAACTGCCGAATGTAACGATACCGGGGACAGTAGCTACCACAGTCGTTTCATCGCCTTGTGCAGCCATCACGCTTCCGCTGGTCTTTATCACATCGGTAAAAGGAGCCGGTTCCATCACTTTCGTCTGTAAACCGACTGCTTTCGCTAATTCTTCTTTGAAAATGATTTCATTGGAATGTGCACTAGAGGAGGCTTCGTGTTCATGGTCATGTCCTTCATGCTCATGATCGTGACCCTCTTCATGTTCATGTGCTTCATGATCATGATTATGTTCTTCAGATTTAGTAGCTCCGCCACCACAACCTGCAAATATGTAGGCACATAAAACCCACAATAAATATATCTTTTTCATTGTATTATAATGTGTTATTAATGCATAATAAATAGCTCGGCGTTTAGATAAAAACACCGAAAAGCGAATAAGGTTCGCCACCATCAGTAACAATTATAACACAGGAGGGGCTCGCAGTCCACTTGCACACGTTATCCAGCTATCGTGCAGAGACTCAATATAAAAGGCTCGACTGCGTTCAAAAGGTTGTCCGCAAAAAGCCGGTTCGGGAGGGTTAATATAATCAAATAAAACCTGCAAAGGGAAAAGCAGGTGACTAGCATCCACATCCGTCGCATGTGACAGCAGAGAGGTGAAAAGAGCAACATTATGCCCGTTACAACCGCAATCGTGAGAAGAAGCACTTTTGTGACTGTGTTCAGTCAGCGATTTAAAACAAGGCAGACCGTTACTGTGATGATGATGCGGTATGATGACCGAAAGCAGCATGATGATGCCGGCTATCAACATTACGTAACGGATTATGTTTTTCTTTGCTCTCATATTTATTCTGCAAAAATAGAAAGTTTATTTTGCAACACAATGGCAAATATCAGATATATAGCAAAAAAAATTCCGGCCGAGAGTCACCTCCCAGCCGGACAGTTGTTCATGGTATTAGCATTAGTGGTCTACTCATTCTGATTATACAAGCAAATGTTTGGTTAGGTCAATAATTTATAAACAAAAAATCTAAGACTAAAATAAAATAAAGTTCATCCATTCTAATGCTATTTCAATTAACATCACTTAGTATTAATAGTAAACTGCAATAACTATCCGTTCAAACCATCATTGCCGTCTCTCTTTTGAGATACGCGAATTTACTAAGCAAATACGGGAGTTTTATTTCGCATATAAGGTATTTTCAGTCATACCTATTTCTCATTCGCCTATTTACTCTCTCCGCATTTTCGAAAATACGCAACCTGCGAGTACGCTTATTACATTTGTTGCGTTTTTCGAAACAATACACTTTGTTTATTGTTTAATAATTGAACATATATCATTACTGTCCCGTAAAAGTGGATAAATAGTTCTTTGAAATAATTGAAATATAGTCTATTAGATACTACTTTTTAGGCGCGACGATTTGAAATCATACCTTTGAGGTCAATTAAGGTGAC
>NZ_JAMOKT010000040.1:0-69199 GCF_023656795.1 Parabacteroides caeci | reverse complement strand
ATACATATATCCCGACAAAAACTGCGGGATAAGATAAATGAGTTAGAAGAATTGTTAAAAACATAGATTCTGATTCTAAAAAATGGAGTGTGTAAGAGGCTGTTTAAAATCTTTTACACACACACTGAATCACAATTGAATGGTTCTTAATCGGTGGTTTCAAAAAATTGTACTTCTTTGCCGATTATACACCCTCAAAAATCGGGTCGAATTTATTGACCACAACGGCATGTTTTCCGAGTTCACGATGTCCACCTATACGAAAATCCAGGACACACCGTATAGCGATCCGGAATTTGGGAAGCTGAACGGGCTGTAAATATATAATACCGGGGGGAAAGAAAAGAAAGCCCCCGGCTCGTTAGTAAAGACGCCAATCACATACTAACAATAAAAATGCGAGACACCGCACGACCGGGGGCTGTAAGCCTTCAGTCGCGATGTCTCGTTTTTTATTATGTGATTGGCAACACAAAAATACTTCAAAATTAGGAAATATGACAATCTTTGATGTCTTAAATTTATATCAAACTCCATTTGAATGGATGTTGAACTCAGGTATCCATATAGAAGATGTATCATACGTGGGTCTGTATAAAGAATATATCCGGATGAAAAAGGAAGGTTACAAAATGACTTACATTGTCGTTTACCTGGCCGAGAAATACCGGATCAGCGAACGCAAGGTATATACCTTGCTCAAGCGGCTCGCAGGTGTGTGATAGCCGCTTGAGCATTGAATGTAAGCAAGGTGTTTACCCTCCGTTTTGACCTCAATGTTTAAGAAACACTGTAAAGCCGGTGCAGCATAGATTATAGTTTTTTCATAGCGAACAAGGAGAAAAGAAGGACTTTTGCAATCCTTCTTAAAAGTAAAAGCAAATGAGGAAACAATATTTGTCTGCCCCGCTTCCGTTTGTGGGGCAAAAGAGAATGTTCGCAAAAGAGTTTATCAAAGTATTGGAGCGTTATCCGGACAATGCTCTATTTGTCGATCTGTTTGGTGGTTCCGGCCTGCTGTCACATATAACCAAGTGTCGAAAGCCGGATTCCACTGTTATCTATAACGATTACGACAACTATTGCCGCAGATTGGATAACATCCCACATACCAACGCACTGCTTGCGCAAATCCGTCCGTTGGCGGCATTGGTACCCCGGCAAAAAGCTTTGCCTAAAGAAACAAAAGAAACGATCCTGCGTCTGATTGAGCAAGAAGAACGTATATACGGATATGTGGATTACATCACGCTCTCATCTTCTTTGCTCTTTTCCATGAAGTATGCGACCAACTTGGAAGAACTACGGAAAGAAACTTTCTATAACACCGTTCGAAAATGTGATTACAACCCATGCCTCGACTATCTGGATGGATTGGAGATCGTTTCATGCGATTACAAGAAACTATTCAACAAGTATAAGGATATGCCTAATGTCGTGTTCCTGATAGATCCTCCGTATCTGTCTACCGAAGTAGGCACCTATACGATGAACTGGGGACTATCCGATTACTTGGACGTATTACAAACGCTTGTAGGTACAAACTACATCTATTTCACCTCAAACAAGTCATCCATCATCGAACTTTGTGACTGGATAGGCAAAAAACAACGCCCTCGGAAACCCGTTTATCGGCAGTGAAAAAGTCGAATTTAACGCCCACATGAACTATTCCGCCCACTACACGGACATCATGTTGTACAAAAAAACAGATGAATCACTCCATAGAGAAGCAGTCTAACAACTATGTAAAGATACAAGTTTTTGCTGAATTATCAATGGATTTTCAATCTTATTTTAGAAGAAAGTCAAAAGAAAAAGCGCCGTTCAAATGCCTTTTGAAAGCTGTTTGAATGGTGCTTATATTTTGGTTGAACAACCCGAACGAAAAGGTTACTATTGGAACTTTTGAATCACTTTTCGTTTTTGCTCCAAAATACGCGTTTCGTTTTTCACGACCAGCACATTTCGTTTTGCGGGATTTATTTTCTTCCAGATCATCTAATCTGTAACTAAATTTTAACGAGTCTTCATATACTACAGGTATCTCAGCCAAGATATTATTATTATCATCACTAATAATACATTGAGAGACTAAAAAAGGATTCGTCAATTTCCAAGTCAATAAAGCGGCATTTTTACCCGAATATCCCTTCAAATCTTTTGGTGCTGATCTATATACAATATCCCCGTCTTCAATAAACTCATCATAAGTACCTTGGGAATCCGTACAAGAACAATAAACCAACTGGATTAATACCAGTATTGCTAAAAAAATCTTATTGCTATTCATATCTTCATTTTTTATTTATCATCTTGCATCCCCGAAAATGTGCATTTCTCCAGGAACACCTAAACCATTACCTTCCCAAGATTCTGTTCCTTCTATTCTAAGATATCTCACTGCTGGAGCATCTAATGGAATCATAAATTCATGTCCTTTATTATGAGCTATATCAAAGTCTTCGTCTGATTGATATTGCCTACCAATACCAATAGGAAGTCCCGATGGTTTCATAATTTCACATTCCATCAGCAAAATCCAGCCAGACATATCCAATGTTGGATCATTTGATCCATATATCCGGCATTTTCTCATATTAGAGCCTGCATAGTAATGCGCATAATCATAACTGGCCCAAGAATACTGCCAAAGAACGATTCTGCTTAAACGAGCTTTTACACCCATATCAAATGAAGCATACCAAGGGACTTTTGTTCCACCAAAAATATTATTTTCATAATCCTCATCCCACAATTTAACCAAATTACCATAATCAGTTACATTATTCGTATATTCTACTCCTAAAGCCTTAAAGTTTTTACGGTCTAACCGTTCTTCATACAACGGGGTTAGTTTTGTATTTATTTCATCAGAATAATTTCCCCACTTGTCTCTCACTTTTATTTTAAATTCCGACTCTATCGATTCCAGTCCTCGTGATGTATAATTACCATCCTTTACTGATGTATAATAAGTATCAATAATTTTATACTCATCAGAATCAGACTCCTTTTGACTAATAATTATAGCCAAAGGTGATTCCGTTTCATTATCCCATGTAAGATTCAATCCTCCAAAGTCCGGAGATATATTGATTGTTTCTTTTACAGAAATGACAGGTGGTGTTTGAGGTAGAAATTTCACAACAACAGCTTCCGATTCATTACCAGATCGATCTACGCAGGTCACAAACAATTCATATTCTTTGACCTCTGCAAAACCCTCAACTTTCAGACTTCTATCCAAACATGAAGCATTAACGGTCTGTAACGTTCCATTATCAAGTTTATAAACAACCTTAACATAAAGCAAATCAGGATCGTTCGGCAAATCATATTTTATAAATGCCCCTCCCGGAATACTTTCTATAACAACATTTGTAACTTTACCAGGAGCTTCCGTGTCTTTATCAATGGGGGACATTGTAACGTCATTACACGAAACCAAGATACGACAAAGTACACACAATAATATATATTTTCTCATACTATAATAATTAAAATATTATACAATCACCATCCTTTAGTTTGAACTAAATTAGGATTCTTTGTAAGTAAAGACTGAGATATCGGCCATAAATAGTCCTTTGCAGTAAAAGATTGCATATAAATGAACGTTTCTTTATAATAATCCTCCGCAGATTCCTGTTTATAATTCCATCCTGAAATAGGGGTTTCATAATATTCACCACATAATAACCAACGGCGTAAATCCCAAAAACGTTGTCCTTCAAATGCAAGTTCAATCAAGCGTTCTCTTTGGATAATTTCTCGCATGCCATCTTTATTCTGGTATTTGGAAGACATTTTTGAATATTTGGACCAACAATCCTGAACTGTCCCCAGCCCAGCTCTTTCTCTTACTAAATTCACATATTTATAAACATCCCCAGTAGGGCCTTCTACTTCATTTAAAGTTTCCGCATATAAAAGGTATAAATCAGATAATCTCAATATAGGCCACGGGTAAGCTATAGCGACATAACTAGTCTTGGTATTCTGATACGACTCCAAGTTCACCATTTTTTTTGCCCAATATCCAGTTACATTCACACGCTCGCTACCTCCTGTATTTCCTGTCTGATTTTTCAAACCTTGTAACACGAAAGGATTCTCTACCGTTCGTCCAGATCCATACCAAACACCACGATCAAAACCTAATGAAGCATAAAACCGAGGTTCTCTCTCAAAATTCAATTCTGCAGTAGTTCCTTTTATTACATCACCTTCTTCAAGTGTTGCGGCTCTCAGTTTTTCTAAGTCCTTATTTTCCCAAGTAATATCTTCTTCTATGGGAACTCCATTAATTGTGTAAAATTGTTTTGCTATTTTCAATGGGACATTTAATGCTTGATGTATATGTCCCCCTACTTGATAGAGATCCGGATTCAAGTAAGCTTGAACATATTTTTGAATTGCTCCCGGACTTTTCACTGATCCCCAAATTAAATCGTCACTCCACTCTTTATTAGTAACTCCTCCACGTATTGTATACTCCATTCTTTGCATATCCGTCAATTGCAATCCCCCGCTATACTCATACAATTTCAAACCAGCCTCATGACAGATTTCAATAGCTTTCTGACACGCGTCTTTTGCCACAACCCATTTTTGAGGATCATAATCACTAAATAACAACGTTCCATCCCGATTCATAAAATCAGCATAATAAGAATTACCATTAAACAAGGGAGATGCAGATGTTACTAAAACCTTAGCCTTAAGCGTGGCTACTATAGGTTGCGTCATACGTCCCAGTTCTTCCTGCCTATTAGCGATTTTCAGTGGTAAATCATTCAAAGCCTCATCAAGTAACTGAACAACATAGTCTACGCACTTTTCCCATGGTTCTCTCTCAAACTTTACTGCTTCCGGATCTGCCGAAATATCTAAACTCTCTTTAATTATAGGAATTGGCCCATACATTCTCATTAAATAAAAATGGCAATATGCTTTTATCACTTTGGCTTCGGCCGTCCAACGTTTTATATCCATATCTCTTAGGCCAGGTACAGCTTTTACATTTTCTATAAATGTATTACATTTTCTTATTGTTTGCCACAAACCACCTTCATACATATTCACATAGGGACTATTGGTATTCTGGTTTCCACGAGCAATCATCCATGGATAATATAAAGTACTCTCTTCCGTATAACCAATCATGGCCTCCCATGACCAATATTCGTCTCCTGATAAAATAGCCGGATTGGAATAAGTGTCCGACTCTGTCGGCAAACCCGCATAGCAAGTCAGCAAGTAACGTTCTGTTGTGATTTCATTTGCAAAAGCATTATCAATTGTTGCTATATTATCCGGAACTACATCCAAGTAATCACAACTATATAGCATCAATAAAAGCGACAATAAAAATCCTATTTTGTTCATATTCATTCATTTAAAAATTCATTTGTACACCAATATTAAATGTACGCTGCACTGGATATCCTAATCCATTGCCAGCCATCTCCGGATCCCACAATTTAAATTTACTAAATGTGAGCAAATTTGTTCCACTTAAATACAATCGCAAAGAAGTTAAGTACGCTTTTTTAATAAAATCCGGAAAAGTATACCCGACCTCTAATTGTTTTAAACGCAAAAATGACCCATCCCTCATAAACCAAGTACTCGTTTGGTTATTATTTTCAACAATATAGTTGGAAAGACGAGGCCAAAGAGCATAGATGTTTTGATTTTTTTCCGACCAATGATTATTTGCGTATACAGACAAAAGAGCATTATTACTTATGACATTACCGTCACCATCTGTATCTACAAAAGGCGCAGTGGCCTGTTGGTCAATCCAGAATGAAGATCTGCCAGATCCTTGAAAGAAACAAGACAAATCAAAGTGTTTGTAACTGGCGGATAATCCAAAACCATAAATAATCTCTGGGGAAGTCGGATGCCCAATGGGGACTTTATCATTCTCATTAATAATACCATCTCGATTTACATCCCTATATTTAATATCTCCTGCCCCATATTCTCCAAATTGTGTCGGAGAATTATTAACATCTTCTTCATCCACAAATAACCTTTCGGCTATGTATCCCCAGTTTTGAGATAGAGATTTCCCGACTCTAGACCTCCAAGGAGCATCTGAATAAACAGGCTCTTCGTATACTTCAAATTGACTCGTAGCATAAGTAAAATTAGCCCGCCCTGTCAACACCAAGCCATTCTGAAAATATTTATTATAATCTAACGATGCATCAAATCCAGCCCCCCGAGCTTCACCTACATTAGCTCTTACGGAAGCCTCCAATCCCATTTCCGGAGTAATGGCTGAACGATTCATCAGAATGTTTTTACGATATTCCGTAAAATAATCAATCTGGAATGTGAAATCATTAAATAAAGTAGCCTCTAATCCGACATCCAATTTCCGTGCTATTTCCCATGTTATATTGGGGTTTGCATATCTATTGACAGAAACCATTGGTCTCGCTGCTGGTGAATTAAAATTAACACCAAACCCAGGAGAATTACCGCTGTTCATATTCACTTCACTCAAATAGAAGAAACGATCCGATGCATCACCTATCGCATCATTACCAACGAGCCCATAAGTTACTTTAAACTTCATTTGAGAAATATACTTACTCAAAGGAGAAAAAAAACTTTCATTGGAAATCATCCAACCGAGTCCGGCAGAAGGGAAAAAACCAAACCGGTGATTCTTGGAAAAACGCTCCGATCCGTTATATCCAAAATTACCTTCAATAAAGTAACGGTTGTCATATCCATAAGTCAACCTACCAGCCAACCCCATATTCCTATAAGGCAACGACTTCTGCAAAGATCCGGAGTTAGCATTCAATGAATTCTTCATTGTATAAACGAACAAACCACCTACTTGATGTTTTTTGTTAAACTCCCTATCATATTGAAGAACCGCCTCCATATACAATGTAGAATTAATTTTCTTATCTCCCTCGTTATAATTCAACCATTCGGTTGCTGATGTTTCATTGATATTAGACAATGTATAGATATCATTCTTTTTATCATATTTGTCTATTACATAATAATAGGGGTTGTAATAACGAGATACATCAAAATAAGAATGACGAGTAGTATTAACCATTACTCTGGCATTCAGACCCTTCGTTATAAAATCAAAATTTTGCTTTAATTCAACTTGGGCTGATAATAATGTCTGGGAATATTCTTTGTAACCTTTTACCAAATCAGCATATGGATTTATATAGTTCCCTGTTCCTGCATTTCCAAATAAAATATGATTTGTATAAATATTATTGGCATCTTTTTCGTAATAGGCCGGAAATTTCACTGGATTAGCTTTTACAACCCTACTAAACATATCAGAACCACCGGATAATGGCCCTGAATAATCATCAAAAGTTCCACTCATGCGAGTTATCAATTCGGTCGTTTTAGTCAAATTCATATTAACATTAGAACGTACTGATATCTTATTCAAAGAGATATTCGAATTAAAATTATTCCGCTTATCTACATTCAAAATACCGTTATCGTGGTTATAGGTCATTGCCACATAATAACGCGCGACACGACCGCCACCGCTCAAATTCATATTAAAACGTTGATTGGACGTTACATCTTTGAACAGCATTTTATACCAATCCACCGCGGGATAAACAAAATCATTAGTCCCTGCAATTGTATTATCTATTTTTTCTTGAGAATAAGGAAGGGAAGCCAAAGGATCTCGTGTCGATACCGCTTCATTGTGTTTAACCATGTAAGTAATGGGATCCGCTAGTTCTATATTTTTTATTGGAGACGAAAAAGAGTTCTCAAAACGGGCCGCTATTTTCAACTTTCCCTCTACCCCTTCTTTGGTCGTAACAAGAATAACTCCATTGGCTCCACGCGCTCCATATAAAGCAGATGATGTTGCATCCTTCATTATTGAAAAGCTTTCAATATCATCAGGCTGTAAACGCGCCAAATCATCTGCCGACAATTCTACTCCATCTATAAGGATCAACGGATCTGCTTTATATCCAAATGTTGTAACACCTCGAATAAAGAAATTTGCATTATCCTGTCCGGGCTCTCCACTCCTCTGATAGGATATTAATCCGGCAACACGACCTGCTAATGCTGTTGTCAAATTGCTACTAGGTACTTTCAACTCTTTGGGCTTAACCGTTGCAATTGAGCTGATCACGCTTTCTTTCTTTTGTTTTGAAAACGCGACTATCGTCACCTCGTCTACCGACAAACCTTCTTCTTTCAACAAAATAACCCTAAAATCATTCAAATTCCGGCCATCGAAAGGCATTACCTTCTTCTCATAACCGATATATGAGATTTCTATGGATTTTGCATTTGCCGGTACTTCCAATTGATAATTACCATCAATGTCCGTAGTCGTACCACTTCCCGTACCGGTCACCAAAACAGCAGCACCTATAATCGGTTCATTGGTATTGTTGTCCAAAACAACTCCTTTCAAAGTATGTTTTTTCTGAGAAACTTCAGGCGGCATCTCCTCTTGTGCAATCCGCCTTTCCTTTTCCAACGTGTTTACGTCAACCGCAAATGCCGACGATGTGTTGGTCAAAAAACAAAAGAATAATAAACTTAAACAAATTCGTTTTTTCATTGCATTTTAATGATTAATAGATTTAAAATCAAAATCCAAACATTATAAATTTTACACTCCATCGATTCCCTAATACTAACTCCGCACATTCCTTACCATTGACTCCCCATCGGAGTTACCGGCAGGGAAAGTACGGAGTAAGTACAGGCAACCGTCCTACTCTATCTCCGGACGGTCGCCTTCTTCATTTTTCTTTTCTCCCACATACACCGGCACGGATACCGAACGGGGAGATTTCAGAAACACACCTTTGTTTTTCGTATATTGCGTAGTAACCGTCAATTCATACTCGCCATCGCTCAATTCTGTAGGAACAAGAAATATCAGTTCCGAAGGATTATTTGTAGCAAACATATCTTCTGTCACTTTGACAACCGTATCATCAGCCTTGTTACGGAAAGAAATACCCACGGAAGGATCGTCACCCACCACCTTGATGTATGCGCCACGGACAACCAGGTTACGTCCCGGCGACATCCTGCCATCGGTCAAGCTCGTTTTCCGGTCTTCCGTTTCCAAGATATACATGACATCGTTCTTTTCACCCTGAATGACAATTTCGGTCTTGGCAATCTCTTCACGCAAAACCTTGTCTTGTGAAAATGCGACATAAATACTGTTCTTTTCCGGATTCCAACGCCCCTTTTCAATAAGTCCCAAGAAGCGGGGAACTGCATAAAACAAACCGGTATTCACATAATATCCGTTCATTAAAAAACGGGCAACGATCCGTTCATAAAGAGTTACGACATGAGTCAAAGTTTCCGGACGCAAGCCGGTATCTTCTTCCCTCATTTCTTTGTAAATGTCCTCCAACCCCACATGTCCGGCAGGATCAAGTATCAGAATCTTGTCATTCGGATCCTTGGTGACGCTGTTTGGTGCGATCCATCCTTTTAATTTGTTTTGCATAATAGATGATTTAATTGATTAATATTTTTATATAATAACCTTATGTTACACAGGTACCTGTGTAACATAAGAATGATCATTCTTATGCCGTATAAAAAACAAGACTTTACAATTTCGACAAAACCACAATTTTAAGTGCCTAAAGCTTCTCTATTGTCCCTTTCAATCTCGACTGCTCACCTCTGAATCCCATCACATGACTTTCAATGGAGGCTGCGATACTACTGGTTAACAAAGACTCATCACCCTTATCGACTGCCCATAATAAATCCCGGATCAGACGAAGGTCACCTCCGCCATGCCCGTCGTTGATATCGGTTCCCCACTTTTCTTGCTTTCCGGTCAAAAAGTCAGTCACAGTAAATGTTTGCATATCACCCACTACATCACCTTTGGTACCCATAATCCGTGTCCGTCGCCCACCGTAAGAGGTCAGAGCTTCCATAGAAAAAGCGGCAGTCACGCCATCCTCAAACTTCATATTCATAATGAAATGATCAGGCTGGTCATTATCCGAATGAAAGACACAACGACCGTAATCGGAAGTCCGCAAGTAAGACAATATCTGTTCGTCGCGCTGCTGTTTATCACCGCTCAGGTCGAATACGTACAACCACGTGTGCTTTTCATAATAAATCCGTTTAGCAGAAAAGGCACATTCACGTTCTATCGGGCAATCCAAACAACGCTTTGCCGCCTTCTGCGGAGCCTTGGATGCTTTAAAATAAGAGAGGTCACCGAAAGCAGTCACTTCTTTACACGGTTTCCCTACAATCCATCGTAAAATATCCAAGTCATGGCACGATTTGGAAATGACGGCAGGAGTACTCTTTTTAGAATTATTCCAATTACCCCGCACATACGAATGAGAGAAGTGGATACGTTCGATCGGTTCCAGGTGCTGGATGCTTACCAACTCTCCGATTTTTCCTGAATCGACAGTTTCTTTGAGTGCTTTAAAATAGGGTGCATATCTCAGTACATGGCAGATTGCCACGATACGATTATACTTTTGTGATTGTTTCAAAATGTCAGTACATTCCTTTTCCGTTTGAGCAGCCGGTTTTTCCAATAATACATGATATCCCATCTCCAGCGCTTTCATACAAGGAGCATAATGCAAGCGGTCCGGAGTAGTTATGAAGACAATATCCGCAAATTTCGGCTTCTTAAAGACTTCACTCCAATCTCCCAGGCGACATGATTCTTTCACAGAAAAGCGATCGGACATTCGTTTCCTGCGAAACTCGTTGATATCGGAGACACCTACGATCTTAAGTGAATTCGGGAATTTTTCTGCGTATTGGGCATAAACATTTCCTCGCCCGCCGGCACCAATAATAATAGCGGTCAATGGTTTATTTAATTTGGCATCCAAATCGTCCGCAACGGCCGGCATGTCTGTTATCGAACTGGCTTGTGCGGCATTCAATAATTCTGTCTGTCCGAAGATAGCCGTCGAAGAAGCTATCAAACCGGTACTTTTTAAAAAATCTCTTCGTTTCATGGTATAACTAGATTTAACATTTGCAAATGTAGAGTTACTAAGCGACTTGCAGGTTCAAAAAAATATTATAGCACTATTTTGAATGTTTTTGATTAAAAGATAATAATACTTGCACATTCTTTATATATTTGCCGTTACTACAAACCTAATAAAATCTATAAATACAGATGAGAAACAGAGAAATCAGCCGACTCATTTTACATATGGAAAGACATGCTATCGACGTTTTCGATGAATTCGGCAGATACAATTATGTAAATACACAAACCATACTTCCCACCCATACCCATCCGAATATGATCGAAATCTGTTATTTGGCGAAAGGAAGCCAGGAATACTTTGTTGACGACAATATTTTCAGATTATACGGTGGAGATGTATTTATTGCTTTTCCTGACGAAATACATGGTACAGGTGAGGTTCCGGAAGAAAAAGGGGTTTTATACTGGATGGTTCTGAAAAGGCCTCAAGAGGGTAAAGAATACCTGGGATTAAACTATTCGGATGCTTGTGAACTTTTTTCCAGACTACTGCAATTGCCCAAACGACTCTTTAAGGGGGGAGCCGAATGCGAACGTTTGCTTCTAAAAATCATATCTATCTACTTCCGTAGCAAAGAGCCGCTAACCAAAATGGAGTTGAACAATTTACTCGTGTCCCTTTTACTTCATATCATACATGCCGGTGAAAAAATATCCGGCAGGACATACAGTGACCGCATAACCAAGATTGTCCGTTATATAGATGAGAACCTTTTTGAAGTATTTGACTTAGAAACCCTTGCCGACAAATGCAATCTTTCCGTATCCAGATTCAAACATTCGTTTAAAGAAGAGACCGGTATACCACCATCTGAATATATAATCCGCAGGAAAATGGAAAAAGCACAAGAAATGATGAAAGAAGGCAAGTTCTCTATCAAAGATATCGCCTATGATCTGGGATTTTCTTCACCGGCCTATTTCTCCACCGTGTTCAAACAATACAACGGTTATTCTCCCA
Source organism: Parabacteroides caeci (assembly GCF_023656795.1). Classification (NCBI taxonomy): domain Bacteria; kingdom Pseudomonadati; phylum Bacteroidota; class Bacteroidia; order Bacteroidales; family Tannerellaceae; genus Parabacteroides; species Parabacteroides caeci. Next base: position 57,173 of record NZ_JAMOKT010000040.1, on the reverse strand, counting down.
CTTCATACAAAAAGAAAAGTACCTCTCAATAAATATTATTTCAAAATAGTGCTATAATACCGAATTTAAACGCAAACCTATTTAACGGAGTTATCTTTGTAAAAAATAATTCCATGAAAACGCATATCTTATACTTTTGGATAGCCACCTTGGGCGGAATGCTTTTCGGCTACGATACAGCGGTAATAAATGGGGCCATGCCCTTTTTTACATCCTATTTCAATCTTTCGGATGCAATGGTCGGCTGGTCAGTCAGTTCCGGTCTTGTCGGTTGTATCTTAGGAGCTTCATTTGCCAGTTGGCCGGCAGACAGGCTCGGACGACGGGATAGCATGAAAATAGCTGCTTTATTATTCCTGGTATCCGCCCTGGGAACTGGATTTGCCTATAACTTTACGATGTTTATCATTGCCCGGATATTAGGAGGTATTGCCGTAGGAGCAGTTTCTGTCATCATGCCGATTTACCTTTCTGAGATTACCCCTGCTAAACATCGGGGAAGCTCGACCATCAATTTCCAACTGGGAGTCGTGGTCGGCATATTGGCCGCTTTCTTTGTTGATTACCTGCTAATCGATACAGGCGAATACAATTGGCGATATATGTTTCTGTCAATGGCTCTTCCGTCTCTCTTTTTCTTTACATTCTTACTGCAAGCCAAACGTAGTCCACGATGGCTTATTCAACGAGGATACATATCGGAAGCAAATATAGCTCTACAGGAATATAATTCGCAGGAAAACAGTATAAAGTTGGTCCGGGAGATACAAGCATCACTCCATAAACAAGACAATAAGCAAGATTGTCCTCCACTATTCAAAAAACCCTATCTGCGATTCATGCTAATAGGCATTGCAGTCGGTATTTTCAGTCAATTATCGGGAATTGCAATCGTCATGTATTATGCGACAGACATATTCAGGGCGGCAGGATTCTCTACCAACGCAGCCATAGGGCAAACTGTTATTATCGGGATAACCAACCTTGCTTTCACTTTATTGGCAAAGTCATTGATCGATAAAGTCGGAAGAAGAAAGTTGCTTCTTTTCGGTACAGCAGGAATGTCCGTAACGTTGGCTGTATTGGCTGCCTCTTATTTCAGTACTGGTTTTCCGGCATGGGTTTTATTGATGGCGTTAGTCTCCTTCGTAGCTCTCTTTGCTTCTTCTATGGGAGCGGTTTCATGGGTTTTGTTAGGAGAAATATTCCCCAACAATATCCGTTCACAGGGTATGTCCATCGGCTCATTATCCAACTGGATAGTAAACGGAAGTATTTCCTTCTTGTTTCCCATCGCAACCGGGGCACTTCCAAATGGCGGAGGATATTGTTTCGCTTTTTTTGCGATCACGACACTTACAGGATACTTTTTCTTTAAGAAATACTTGTTTGAAACGACCAATAAATCATTAGAAGAAATAGAATTAGAAAATTCATAAATACAATTAACATGACAGGATACGAAAGAATACAAGCAGCTCTTTCCGGCAAAAAGCCGGATAAGACACCTATTATGCTGCACAATTTCATGATGGCCGTCAATGAGGCAGGATACACCATGAAACAATACCGCAACAATCCGAAGGTTATAGCCGAATGTTTTATACGCGCAGTAGAAAAATATCAGTATGATGGCATTGTTGTAGACATTGATACAGTTACACTTGCCGGTGCATGCGGGGTAAAAGTCGATTTCCCGGAAACAGAACCGGCCCGCTCTCATACTGGTATTTTATCCTCTTTAACTGAGCTGGACCAGTTAAAACCGGTCAATGTACAAAGCTATCCATACGCCACAATCTGGTGCGAAGCTGTCAGCCTGCTAAAAGATTATTTCAAAAACGAGATTTATATCCGGGGAAATTGTGATCAGGCACCATTCTCACTCGCCACAATGATCCGTGGTGTAGAAAATATGATGATGGACTTATGCTTGGAAGAAGAAAACAGGGTTTTCGAATTTCTGGATTATTGTTACGAAGCCACTTCCCAATTTATCAAAATGATGGCAGAAGCCGGTGCAGATATGGTATCCAACGGAGATAGTCCGGCGGGGCCATCCATGTTGTCACCGGATATGTATGAGAGGTTTGCACTCCCTTATGAAAAGAAAGTTTGTGAATACGCCCATCAATTAGGGGTTCCGTATCTATTACACATCTGTGGCAACACTGATATTATTATCGACCAAATGATTACATGCGGAACAGATGTATTAGAACTGGATTACAAAACAAACATCAATCGGGCTGAAGAAAAGATGCATGGTAAAACTGTTTTTGCAGGCAATATTGATCCTGCCGGAGTATTGGCATTTGGAACACCTGCATTGGTCAGAGAAAAAACAATCGAATTAATAGAAGTATTCAAGAACAATCCCCGATTTATACTGAATGCAGGTTGTGCCATTCCTTCTACAACTCCTCCCGAAAATCTGTTCTCCATGATTCATACAGCACGAGAATAAAATAAATACTTTCAGAAAAAAAACAGGACAGTAGTGTTAGGTCTCCCCACACTACTGTCCTAAATAGAGTAACACTACTGTGCTACCCCTGCTAGTACTACTATACTATCCCAAATAACGCTTCTTAGTATTCCAATCTCAATGTTATTTGTCCATACGGAGCCATCACCAGATTGCCGTCGGTTCTCTCTCCGGCTATCTCTTCCTGGTCACAGACAGAAATACGCACCGGGACCTTTTTAGGAAAAGACAGTTTTACACTTTCCTCTTTGTCGGACAAGGAACGAAGGCGGACGATCAAAGCACGATCGCTTTCCAGTGATTTGATTATCGTCGAGTACACTTTCCGGTTGTCGACAGCTATCAATGGCTGAACCTGCGGATCTTTATCTGCCGTAACGTATACCAGCGGTTGCGATTGTTCCATTCCGAAACGGTTCGCTTCCACCACATCGTAAGCTTCATGCGGATACAAACGGTAACGGAATTGGACAGGACCATCTTGGGTCAACGGGAAGTTCGTATGCCAGTGGTTATTCATCACCCATGAATAAACGGTTGAACTCGGTTCGAGCTTCTCCAACCAATTTCCCTTGTCTCCCCAACCGAGTGCGATGTTTGCCGTACGGTTGCCATACTCAAAGAGAGGAGCATCCAACGAGCACCAGGTGACGCCATGAGTCGCATTCGATACGTCCAGCCACCGCTGCATCGCAAGCCAGTTACGGTTACCCTGCGGCCACTGGTCCTTTTCCACTTCCATCACTCCCCAGGGAATATCGACACGGGTCTTTGAGTTCGGCAGATTGAAGGCAAAGCCAAAATGAATGCCGTCTTTCTCCACCAAAGGCAATTTATCCACGACATTGGAGATTTCCACCCATGGCTGGCCTGCCAACAAACGGACAGAACGGGAGACACTCCGGCAACCGGTTGCTTTCGATACCACACGCAGTTCTACAGCCAAAGGACCTTCTTCCACTACAGAAACAGATAATACCGTATCCGCCTGAGGAGCATCCACATTCGCCGGCAACCAGGAGAATGTATTGGCTCCCTCGCCAATATAGTTATATTCAGCACCTTTCTTCAATAAAGAAACAATATTACCGGTTGCCTGGTCCACATGCACCGTCAGACAATCGTTTTCCAGTGTCGTTCCCTCTATTTTGCAACTGCCCGACAAAGAACATTTGCCTTCCACTACCCGAAAATGACGGGAACTCAATGCTGGTACTTCCGGGACATAGAACAACAGCTCACCGGTAGAAAGGCGTTGGGAAAGTACCTCTTTACCATGCTGGTCGACCACTTTATCCCCTTTCAAACTCTCCTTTGCCGTCAACCGGATCACACCGCTCTGCGGCCATGAATGCGTATTAAAGACGGCGATACCTCCATTTGCCGGACCTTCCTTAGGACCCAGTGCCCCATTCGACTTATCTGTGGCAGGAGCCAGCGATTCATCCAGCATATCGATCGAGCGATCTTCGGCTTCATGGAAGTAAGACTGCTTCACTTTCCAGATGGCATCCTGGAAATAAGGTTCGGTCGGGTTCTCAAAGCACCAGGTATGTTCCGAACCTAAAAGGATATAACGCCATGCCTCATCGAAATCTTCACGTGGAGCTTTCCCGCCATCTGCCAGCATGGACCAGATTGTTTCCGCCTGCGTCAACCGCTCTTTGGCATTTCGGTTTTTGGCGGTCAGGCCGGCTGCCGTACCTAAGCCGTCCGTCCAGTATTCCGTATAGTCGCCGGATACGACCGGCAACTGGTCTCCATATTTATCCTCTATCATCGACATGATTTCGTGGCCACCACAAATACGAATCTTCGGGTAGGCATATTTTTCATTCCACTCCTTCACCGCAAAAGGGATATCGGCATCCAAGGGATTGTTGTCCCACAAGGACCAGGAGAACAAGGCAAAATCGTAGGGGTAATTATCTTTCTCCATAGACTCTAACTGCTTGGTAAAGTCTACATTCGCATATCCGGTACGTATTACTTTCGGAACCTTTTCCGGATCACGCTGGCCGAACCACGGACGTCCCGTCTCTCCGCCTTTTCCCATACTCCCGCTATTGGCATAACTGCCAGGTTGGAAAAACAAGACTTTCGACTTTCCATCCGGCCCCAACCACCAAAAAGGCTTACCATCCATATTGGCATGGGCATTTCCCGCCCGGTCGGAATTAGGCCAGGAAATGATATACCGAACTCCCTCCTGTGCCATTACCGGAACAAGTCCCCACGATATGCCCGGAATATCGAACTGTTGGAAAACGTCTGCGGGTTGTCCGCTTAACCGTTGCATTTCCCGTGTAAATTTAAAAATGTGGAACATCTCTTCATCTGTACAAATGCTAGTATTCAGGTTCAGATAACTGGCATCCACACACACTTGTCCCTTCTTGATTGCATCTATGACCCCATCCCGCATCTCCGGATTGGATTGCCATAAGCGTTCGAGCGGCCATCCAATTTCAGGGTTCCACACATAGCGGGCACCCTCCGGATGGCTCTTCGTCTCTTCTGCAAGTTTTATCCCTTCAATGATATTATTCTTGTGAAGCTGTTCTACGTTCTTATGCGTATTGGTATATCCTATATCTACGTGAGCATGGTTGTACAAATAAACATTCCAATGACGCATAGGCATAACACTGACTTTTTGCTTATACACCTTATCCGCCCCACGAAGAACCAAGGTGACTTCCGACTTCTTCCCTGTAGGTACTGTGGAAGGTAACAGAATTTCGACCTCCGTCGAATCTTTCGCATTCAATGCAAAATGGTTCTTTTCTGTTTTTCCTTTGGCTATCACATCTACGGAAAGCTCTCCTTTCAGTTCCTTTCCTTTCAATTTAACCGTTACAATACGCCCGGGAGTTCCGTCCGCCCTGTAACCATAGAGAGGACGCACCACATAATCGACTGAAGATGGAACAACATCTGCATAAATCACAGAAGATAATACAGATGCAAACAAACAATAAGCTATTTTCTTTTTCATTGTATTCAATTTAGGTTCTTCCCCTAACTCTAGTTTTGTCTCTGATATTTTATAACTAAATCACCTCTTTTCAACACCAAATTCTCAGTCGTAAGCTCTTCTATCTGCAATGTGTCCGAAAAAGATATAGTCTGGTGGTTACCTATACTTTTACCCGACAACACCAGCTTGTCTCCATTTTTCACCCAAGACTCATATTGCAGGGTGGCCATATTGATGGAAGTAGCCCTTCCCCCATTCTCTAACGTAACACCTTGTACCATCTCAGGCATACCGGGGACAGGCTCGATCCAGGAACCTTCAATCTGCACATTGCTGCAAGCAGCCAAACCGACTACAGTAAAAAGAGTAAACACACCTTTTGATATATTCATCATCATAACATCGTATTTAAATAATTCAACTTTAAAGCAATTTGAAATGTTTCATACATATTACTTTTTCCTAAACAGAAGACAAGCACCACCACCTGGAGCCAGTTTCAATTTCAAAGTATCCGATTTCGTGACCTTCTTCTGAGAGACCTTCAGTGTCTCGCGGTTCGTCAGATAGTGGGCATCGTCACCGTCTTCCATAATCTGAACATCGTAAGAATCTTCAAGAAGGAAAGAAAGAGGCAAGTCTATTATCCGTCCCGACTCATTTGTGGCTGCTGCTACCAGAATCGCATCATCCGTCTCCCGCATCATCACGATATACGCTCCGATCTCTCCTGCCAGCGTACGGCTTTCTTTCCAGGGCATTTTCTGTGCAGAGAGGAAGTCGAGCAATGCCGGATATTTTTTATAATACTCCGGAATGTCCGGTAAGATGGTCGCACCGGAAAACACGATTAACGTACGGGCCGCCTCTGAAACCAAAGTAGAAGGTACCGGTTGGTTTTCGTCGACACGGGTCGTATTACCCTGGCGAAGATCAAACATACCATTATTCATATCTATAGGGCCAGCCACCATATTGACGAATACCGTCGTACAGAACGTAGTCGGAGTAAATACCCGATGGGCATCCAACTGAGCATGGCAAAATTCGCGTGTCACGGCATTCGGCCAGGTACGCATCTGCCCGTAAGGATGTACCGGGCCATCGTGATAGTCGACCAACAGATGATTCTCTGCACAAAGCCGGGTAATCTTTTGTGTCCACAAGTTCTTCTCTTCCTGGCTACCACGCATGAAACCGTATTTCACCCCGGCAGCCCCCCAGTCGCCATACTGTTTCAATGTTTGTTCGATCGGATATTTCCGTCCGCCCACATCATTCAGGTATAGCCAGATACCAACCCCTTTCTCTTTACCGTAAGCAATCAGGTTTTGCACATCTTTCGCCTTATCTCCTTCCACCGGATGGGAATCCGATTCAAACTCGGGACCGTACCAATTGGCATCCAGCACCAAATATTTGAATCCCTGCTCTGCTGCAAAATCAACCATTTTTATCCACGAAGGATAGGACATCGAATAGGTAAAGCCGTCCCATTCTGCCCCGTCGATACGCCAATCCCAAACAGCGACACTCGGTTTCACCCATGAGAAATCTATCTCCGGATCAGGATCAGGGTTCAGCAATTCCAACAAATGGCTATCCACCAGCGCACCAGGAGTCTTACCCGCCATGACCACCCGCCAAGCAGAAGTAAAACCACCCTTCAACTGTCCGAACACACCCGGAGAAGAGGCGACAGAAAGCGTATGCTCCCCTTTGCGCGAAGCCAGTCGCAACGGATCGCCCTCCGTCAAGCAAGCCTCATGCACATTCAGGAACAAATCGCCTGCTACCTGCAAAGTCACATTTGACGGACGAACCGCATCCACTTCGCTCAACTTGACTGGTCCATAGTTTGCATTTTCACCATTATAAAACCAAGCCGTAGGATCTGCTACATAATTATATTGTGTCAATTCACACTCGGCAGCTTCATCCACCCCTTCCGGGATCAGATAACGAAAAGCCAGCCCATCGTCGTAAAGGCGAAATTCGACTGTCAGTTTATTAATACCGGATTGACTGTCCTTATTTTCCAACAGAAGCGTGAGCTGGTTATATTTATCCGGAACTACAGAGCGTTTTCCCCAAACGGGATGCCATTCACCATCCCTACTTGTCTTTTCCTCTTTCGTAACAGTCCAACCACTTGCCGGAAATTCATTCCCATCTTTCAGACGGTACCCCAAACGGGATGAATCGATCACCATGGCATCCCCTGCGTAAAAACGGTAGATAAGATCACCTTTATCCGACTGCCCGACCTTTACGGACAGACTGCCATCGGGAGATTGCAGCACATACTTACTCTCTCCGGTACAACCAACTAATAATAAAGCCAGTAAACTAAAAATCAAACTATTAACAATGCGTTTCATCTTGTACAAAACTTAATCATGATACATGCTATAAATCAGTCATTATAAAAAATAGGCAACGGCGGAGCATCGACAGGCGTATCGCTATGAGGCAGTTCCTCCGGAGCCACTCCTCCCAATTGAGAACGATACACTTTTAAGCCACGGATCGGTGCATTCCAGATACTGACCAAAGTCCCTTCGCACCCCCGGTCGGGCATCATCTGTGCATGTGTTTCCATATATTGGTCGAATAACAACAAAGCCCGGTTGCATATCTCCTGTGCACGCAGTTTCTCCGATTCAGAGACACTGCCATCAGCCTCTTTACGAATGGTCCGGATCTCGGCTGCCTCCAAGAACGCATCCATATAAATCACCGAACAAAGGACACGGTTCCCCATAAAAGCGAGGTAATCATAAGCCGGGCTCGTTTTATCTATCTGTGCGATCAGTTCAGCCAATAACTGTCCCGCTTCAAAATAATACGTGCGGGCTGTTTGTACATGCTCCTTATTCATCCAAGGGAAAGAACCTCCCGACCGCCAAGCTCCCATCCAACAGAAGCCAATATTACCCAAATAAGTCCGGGAATGATCATTGGCTTGCTGGAGTAATGCCAGTATCTTCTTATATTTCTCCACATCCTTGATAGCCAACCTTCCGGCATACTGTTCGTAAAAGACATCCGGAATCGTTCCCCCTTCCAAAGTAGAAGTCATGGCATAACGGGCTGAAGTCCGGTTTTCTGCTGTCCGCCAATGATTGTATAAGATAGAACCTTGTTGTTCCTCAGGCAACAGCTTCCCGATATGCTCCATCAGGCGTGCATTCCCATCAATCGAGTTCTGATAGAGATACATGAGTCCGTCAAACTCGATCCACGAATAAATTTCGGTGTGACGCATATCGTCCGCTGTCCGGATAAGGTCGGCAACAGCTGTTGCCGTGCCACCACTTCCGTGCGAAGCCATCAGGCAGATTTGCGTTTCCGGCAATGTCAGACGAGCCAGGCGGTAAGCACCGTTTGTGTATCGTGTGATCGTGGAATAAATACCCAATTTCAATTCCGGTCCGAAAGCCTCTTTCGCCTGCAACTGTCCAATTGCCTGGGTAATAATGCCCACCTGTGTGTATAACGCATTCAAGTCGGTTTGCTGGGGCTGTATCGGGGCACAAACGATCGAGTCATTCGCGATTTCACTGGGAAAATAAGTTTTCAAGGTGTTCTTTACCTCCTCTGCCGTACATCGTGGTCCCCAACCACCGGTTTCTTCCGTAATCATTTCAAGTGCGTTTATACGGGGATAGGTTTTCCGGATATCTTCGGCAGTCTGCACAGCCTGCTCTACACTTGCCAAACGTGGTTCGAAAGACATTTGAACATAAAATCCCAGATCAGCCGCATAATTAACCAATTCCTGCATCCAAGCAACGGCAAACCGGCTACGCTTGCCGGGATCAGTAAATATCGGCTCCGCTTCCGGAATACAAAAGACACTGTCGTTCGTGGAGATATGCTTCTTCAAAAATTCGCTGTCATACATAAAATGAGTATCGCCATAAAAGAAGTTTCCGGCTAATGCCAGACTATCACCCACCTGTGTTTCATACCATTGTCCGGGATAGCTGTGGAATGCGATTTTATTGAAACGCATACGCAACAAGGAATTGATATATTCTTTCGCATCGTCAATGGAGTAAGAAGATATATCCATCGGGAAATTCACATGCTGGCGGATACCTCGCCAACGTACTTTAGGAGTAATGCTTTTATCAGTCAACAACGATAGGTCTTTCTTCACAGCCGGTACAGATACCCCTGTCACATCGAACGTATAGCCCAACTCTTCCAGCAAGGTATAAAAAGCATGTGTCACACCGATCTCGTCACCACCGAACATCCTGACCTGATTGTCTTTCAATTGAAAACCGAAGGAGCCATCCGTGATGGTCTGATCCAGACAGAACAGGTAATCCCGATTCGCGGCACCGGGAACCTCTGCCATGTACTTTCTCAAATCACTTTCTACCAATCGCATAGAAGCAGAGGGTGAGGATGAGAAACCTTCATATTTTACCTTCATATTCCTGCAGCCGGTCATAAAAAGACTACAGACAATCCATAATAATACCTGTAACGTTTTGCTATTTGTTTTCATATCTGTTTTTAATGAATGGTCTGAAAAAACTCATGCATCTGCACATCATATTCATCCGGAGTCGTATGCCATTCGGAAAGGCGGGTCACGCCAGTCTTCCGGCAAAGCTCTACGAACTCATCCAGGCGAGTGATCATCTCCGGACGCACCTGCCACTTGCCATTTACCTGCTCAAAACAACGGCCTTCGGACGTTCCCCGCTTCTTGGCTATATTGAACAAGGCATAAGTCAATGGCATATGGGCAACTTTCACCCGCAACAAGATGTCGGGTTGTCCGCTAACAGCCTCCATTGCCTGTTGAAAAAGAGCTTCATAACGCTCCATCAACTCATCACGCAGAAAACCTTTCTCGCTATAATCTTCCGGGTTCATAAAAATCCCCAGCTTTTCGCCGGAAGCCTCCGATTCATCATGTATGATATCTATATACTGGCGTATATAAGGAGCTGCCTCCCGGTAGTAATGCTTCAGGAAATCATCCATCTCCGCCTCCACGTCACAATCCGGATTCCAAAGCAAGCGGGAGATCAAATACTGGCGCAATTCGTAAAATTCACCACCTATTTCACGATTTCCCTGCTGGAAATGCGCATTGGTACCGTTCTCTACAAAAAACTGGATATTGGGCTGCAAGACGCGTAAGTTTGGAAACGGACTGACCAAATTCCGGAATTGCACCACATAATCCCAAATCATGATATTCCGGGTCAATTTGCCCCACGCACGAAGGTCTTCCCCGAAATTGTCATCCGGATTCGTTGCGATCGGCTTCTGGCGTTCCGACTCAATATCACAAAGCATGATCTGTACATTTTCACGCGGCACAATCGTGCGAGGCGGCTTGCGGCTATACTGATAAGCCAATGTCGAGATCATCTTGTCAGGAAAACGTTCGGCTACCCGATTGACAAAAGCCAGGATCGAACCGCTATGGCTCCCTTCCTGTTCATCCATCGCTGCACACTTCTCGCACTGGCAATACCCGTAATTGTCATTTTGACTGACCGACCAGTAAGAGGCATTCGGGAACTGGCCCATCGCTTCTTCCAGATTCCTTACCAGGACATCAAACACATCCGGATTGGAAAGACACAACTGCGAAGTATTCCGTTTCCCGTCAATCAATGCGTAATATTCCGGATGAGTTTTAAAATACAGCGAAGGTGGCACCAGCAGTTCAAACGTATGGACCATATATCCCCATTCGCCATCTGTCACCCCGTCCAACGTACAGTGATCTATTTTATGCCAATCCGAATAGAATGGATCAAACGCATCACGGTAATGCGTATCCCGAAATTGATTAACAGGTACTTGCGTATCATCTATTTTTCCGACCTCCACTTGTTTCAGTTTCGGATAATCCAACACCTTCGACGACAGGCAACGATAGCCGAGATATTGATCGAAGAACGAATAAACCCCATAAAGTGTACCTTTGTCCTTGCCACCGACAATCGCCAATCGCGATCCCTCCGTCCGAATCGTAAAACCGTCCTCTCCAAGCGTAGCCGTATCTATGTCCGTTCGTTGCGAAGCACCAATAAGGATTTCATGTCTTCTTCCGGCTTCCGTATCCAAAACCACCGGGAGGGTGACACCGCTGCTCAATGCCAACAGCCGGCTAAACTCATGGGCGGCATGTTGCTCACTCTCGGTTGCCTTTGGCGAAACAACAATCACATACTCACTCTGTCCCTGATCGGCCAATATCAGCGGCCCCTTTTGACACGAAAGGAGTAGCGACATTACCGCCACTCCTCCGACTATTAAATAATTTTTCATGATATCCCCAATTAATGTCTGATGCAAAATTAACATCATTGTCTTTATCAAAAAATAGCATATTATTGCTAAATCGGTATACTATTATTACAAAAGCACCACCTCCTGCACTTCCCCCGGAGACAAAGAGACTGTTCGCTTTTCTTTTCCGAAAAAGCCTGACAACGTCTTTTTTGCCTCCTTACCCGTTTCACTGAAAATCGTCACTTCTGCCGGGAAACGGGTAGGGTTCGTCAGTTTGAGTACATAGCGTCCTTTTTCCGATTTAACTCTTTCTGCCTGGATATTGTCGAATACCGCCAATACATCTTTATCCGGTTGCACATAGATACCGGGTAACTGTGCCATTGTCAAGGCTATCGCCGCTTCTACCCAAGAGCAAGAGGCGAAAATATTGCCACCGATATTCTCCTTACCTTCCCAATCACTCAAGTTGACACGCTCACAAGATCCTCCCGGTGGCATATTGCCTATTGACCGGTCTTCACGGCTGATATACTGAGAAACACCATGGGCTATATCTGTCAATAATTCCAATGCATACCTATTACCTGTCGCCCGGTAATATTTCAGCAAACAATCACCCGACCAAGTACAAATTCCTGGAGCTCCGTGTTTGTTCGCCACACTTGCCCAAACAGCACCGCAAGAACGGGCATCGATCTTGCCCATTGGCGATTGAACCGGAAATACAAAATCATAAGAGACCGTCCAGCTGGCGCAAATAGGCAATAGCTCCGAACAATAGGTGAGCCATTCATTGTCGCCGGTCACTTCATAGAGTGCCATATAGGCTTCAAACAGTCCGAAGGCGGACTCACTATCCGGTGTAGACAATATCTCGCCCGGTCCTCCGGTGGTATATCCTTTCCGGACATAATCTGTATAGTATTTACGTCCTGCCAGTTTGGCAACTTCCAAGTATTTCGGATTCGAATACCTCTGCGATGCCAAAGCCAGGCCGCCACAAACAATCGCGCCTGCCGTTGAATTACCGATACAAATATCTCCGGTCTCTACATCTACAAAATGGCCGAACTGCCCTTCACGGTCCCACATCCGGGTAAACGCATCTGCCTGTTTCTGCATAGCCGACTTCCAGTGTGCCGGAACAACCTCCCCTTCCGACTCCAAATAGTCGAACTGGCGAAGCGCCATATACAACCAGTCGCCTTGTGAACGAACCAACGATTCGTTATTTTTCAAAGGAGAACCGAACCCAAAGCTGACAAACTCTTTTCCATTCCCGTAGGCATTAAACAATCCCGAACGTGCCTGGCTTTTGGAAACAATGACCTCAATATTCTTCTTGGCACGCTCTTTGCCCTGTTCGCCGCCCTTCATCATGATCGGTAAAGTATTCTGACCACCGCCGACCCATCCCAATTGCCAGATAAAATTCCAACTGGTATTTGCACCGACCTTACTCAGCCAATACATATCGATCTCTTCATCCCAACGTTCCGTTTGGTAGAGGTTATTCACCAGCTTCCAAGCCTCACTGAACGGAAGCTCTTCCCGACGGTCTACCGGATTATACCCTTTGCGCTCTTTCAAGAAACGCTGGTACAGGTCGTTCAAGCTCTTTGCCGGAAAGGTATATACCCGGAAACGGATAGAGACGGCATCCCCCTGCTTGTAATCTGCCGCTTCATCCCCCGATGCAGCAAATCCGGCTCCAACAGCCCGTTTCTCACGCACGGCAGGCGAAGTGATCGTAAAGACACTTTCCGTCTTCGTGTCATTTTCAGCAATCGTCAAACCGTGGTTGCCATTGTTATTTCCTTGGGTTGTTTGTACCATCCAAGCCTTTTTCTTGTCCGGTGCATAAAAGGCCATCAAGGGGGTGGAGGCATTCCCGGTTGTCAGCTCTATTTGGGCGGCACCGCTTCCCTTCTTGCCCAAGGTTGGCTGAACCGTGGTCGTTGTCGGCATATCTTTCCGCCACTCGCTCTTGTCATACCAGTAAGGAGGATAGCCGATGTTCTTGACATCGAAACGGTTTCCATCATAGACGATAGCGGGAACAAACACATAATTGTCGGCCGACCAGTCCCGGAAAGCAAAGTCAACCCCCACGACAATATCATCCGCATGGCCTTTTTCTAATTTCCAAGTGAGTTCATAGTCGGTTGCATCGGGTTCGTTGGGGACAGACTTCTTATGCACAGTCATTTTCCAACCCGCATGGCTACCTGTCTGTATATTCTCTTGCGTTTGAAGAGATAACGAGGTTTTATTCTTCACCTGTGTTCCCTCATAACTACTAATGAACGGGATAATATCCCCGGACACCGGTTTTAAAGATTGGGCGTTGGCCAACATGACATTCATTCCTGCCAACAAAATCAAATTAATACACGATCTCATAACTCTTCCATTACTATTTTATCCAAACTATTATTTAATTCATTTATCTACAACATCTACAATCATCACCATAATAAACAGTTTATAATATAGTTGTAAACAGTTGTAGATAAAAAAGCATCTACCATATTTCCGCCTTATCTACCACTATTTGCCACTTTTCAGCCATTTTTTGTAAAAACAAATCATCTTCCATCTACCAAGTCCGTCCTCCTACTACCATACGCCCAAGTAGTTTTCCCCTAAGGAAACTTTTGTTTTGCGCTTGGAAAACTAAAGTTTCCTGCTGACAAAACTTTAGTTTCCTAGGCAGAAAACTATTTTCACTACCTTATTCCTTTATCCATAGCTTTTCAAGAACGCACCCAAAAGTAAAATAGAAAAATAAAATATCCACATACAGTGGTAGATACAGCTAAATAATTGTAGATACTTTCCTATCTACAACCATCTGCAACTGGATTGTTTTTCATATCCCTAAAAGCATAGTTGTAGATATTGTAGATATTAAAAAACTTTTTCCCGCCCTTCTATTCTAATACCGTATACTTCAAGTATGAATAGTCTGCCGGATTCCCGATTTCAAACTCCAACATGCCATCCGGTGATACCTGTTTGGTAAATGTCTTTCCTGTCCGAATATCTGTTATGCCCAATTTCTTTCCTGCCAAAAACTTCAAACGGATTTCATGGGCTGGCTGCTGGTTGTGCAACTCACGGAACAGCAGGAAGTATCCACCATCCTGTTTGTCATTGATGAACTGGAAACCGGCCCAAGCCTCATTCGTCGGGGTCTCCCCGATCGGGAAACTATAACAATCGAACATCTCCTTGCGGTGTTCCTTATAAAGAGCTATCAGCGACTTCAACTCCTGACGGCCAGCTTCGTCCAAGTATTGTGCACTCTGGAAAAAGACCGGGATAAACGGCAATCCCATGGCAAAACAATACCCATGCCCGTGCTTGTCGGCATCGCTATACCGTGTATCGACCCGCTTCGGATTTTGGAGTAATACCTGCAACTTGTTACTGTTAAAATATTTACTCATCAGCCAATGTTGACGCAACACATGATAGGGCACCATGATCAAATGTTCGGGGAGTGCCTCCTGTATGTTCTGGAAATAGATACTGCCATATTCCTTCGCATAATACCAGCCATAACGGGGATCGTCATATTCCGGACAGAAAGAGAACTGTGTTTTCATCCAACGACGCTTCATGATCTCACGAATGTTCTTAAAACGGTTCTCGAAGGCCTCCCGGTTATTCAGATGGTCGAAATCGACTTTCCAAGTCACCACATTCGCATCTTCCAGATTCCATAACAGGTCTTTTTGCTTCGCACGTCGGATGGCGATCCACAATCCCAGATCCACCTTATTCTTTTCACAAGCCGCCTTGATGTTTTTCCATTGATCCGGATAGCTGGGAAGAAAGACCTCCTTTTCACCGCCCCACGGATTGATCTGCCAACCATCGTCGATGCGCAACACGTCTACGCCCAAATCTGCCAAGAGAGGTATTTCTTTCAGTAGATAATCCTCTTTCGCGAACTGCGCGCCACCCGGATCGGCCGGTCCCCAAGTATCATTGATGATCATGATGTCACGCTCCGGAAAGACCGGATAACGAGCACGGTCGAAACGTTTCAAGGCAAGCTGCATACCATCGTTTCCACCTTCATAGACAATCGTCCACGTCGCCCAACACTCACGGAAACGATCCGTCACGATCTCTTTCGGCTGCAAGCCCCATCCCGTTACCGAAAGCCCTTTCGGACCGGCATAGAAACTTCCGGTATTATGTCCTTGCTGATTGACACATTTATGGGATTCTTTCACTACACAAACACCGTTCCCGTCGTAATCGACACCGACACCACTCGCCCAATTTATATCTTCGTCCTGAAAGACCGGATAACCCACTACCCGTTCCTCTTTCAGCATATCCCGGCTTTGGTCGTGGCGTGACCCCGGGTTATTGTAATAGCCCCAATAGAGGCGTTCGTTCTTGACCGAGAAATCCAACGGTACATATTCCGTCTGACCGCTGGGAACCGACAGGGTATGCCCGTAATAATTCCGCGTCGTTTCCTTTTCCGGCAGACCTTCCGGATTAAAACCATCCATCGCCTTCACACGCAATTGTGTACGAATCCCCGGCGCATCCGGGAAAACCCATACAACATGCTGTACCTCCAATCGTGCCGAATCATAACGCAGGTAGGTAATCAATTCCAAATGGGGATTGATAAAACCTTCATCATCACTCTTACGCGCTTCCAAAGACACAAAGGTTGCCTGCGAATTGGGATTGATAGCTCCCGGCAGATTCCAGTCGCAAGTAATCTCAGGTCTCTCCTTTTCCCATTCTCGGTTCAACAACAGGTCTTTGATAGAGATTGTTTTCAATCCGGTTTCATTCCAACACCATTTACGTTCGATCTTCCCGGTCGAAACAGTCAAGGTATCATCCGTCACTGCAACAGATGCGCTTTTTAATTTCTTATTATATCCTCCAGGAAGGGTTTGGGCTGTTATTCCTCCGGATAAACATAACAAAAGACATATCAACTTCTTCATTTCATTACTATTTTACTTTGTTTCATCCAATAAAACTAGTCCACTTATCCACTTTCCACCTTTATCATAACTTAATAGTGCAAACCTATTTAGAAATTAAAAAGGAGCTGTGTCAAAATACACTATTCTGTCATCCCGGACTTGATCTGGGATCGCATCCTAGACTGATAATCAACATTTAGAATAAGATGACGGATCAAGTCCACCATGACAAAACAGGATTTTGACACAACCTCTACATAAGTAAATACAAATTGTTGTTATCTCCTAATTTTGTGCAGGAGTATTTCCCGTCTTCTCCCAATAAGGATTCTGATAGATTGGGCAATCAGTACCTTCTCCATCGGAAGATGCAACAGTAAATACTTTCTGTGGAATAGGATCCAGATAATAAGCCATCATCCAACGCATACCATCTTTAAATATATTACTTACATCTGTCCTATTCATAAATCGATAATATTTACTTTCTGATTTAGGAGACATAGTAGCACTACCACTTTTGTCCGCAATAATTTCAGAAGGATCATACATGGCATAATTGGAATCCCAGAAATTGAAACCTTCCATAAAATACGGTTTACTCTTCAGTTGATCCAACGCTCTCCAACGCTTCAAATCCATCCAACGGAAACCTTCTCCCATAAACTCGCATCTTCTTTCGCGGCGAATATTAAACAAACGAGTATCAGATAATAATTCGCCTGCAGTATATGCCGCCCAATCGGTTTCCGCTTCTTTTGCAATATTTGTATTTTGATCTGTAAGATCCAAATCCGGATTCACACCAGCTCTTTCACGAATAGATTTCCAATACATTGTTGCACTTCCGTCAAGAGTTCCCGATCTCAAATAACAAGCTTCGATATAGTTCAAATAAGCTTCCGTTGCACGGAACATAATCTTAGCCGCCTGTCCTTTTTCTAATTTTTCTGCCGCATCAAAAGAAGCTCCTTTTCTCGAAGCATAACCTGTCGGATTACGTAAATTATTATTCGCATTAAAAAGTTGCGGTTTGGGTTCAACTATAATCGCATACTCTCCCGAAGGACCTGTCGTTGCTTGATCCAAATCATTAAGTTGCCCTTCCTCTTTTAAGAACAACCAAATACGTCCATCTCGGTCAAAACGAGTATCAGAAAGAGTTTTATCACCTTTATACCCTGAGTTAGAGGCATAAATAGGAAGACCGTTTTTCATTAAATAACAATCCACACCACTACGAGTATAACATACATTTGCCGATCCTTCTATTCTGCGAAAAGCCTCATTAGTCACTCCTAAAGCTCTGGAATAAACCTTCCACATCAAAACTTCGGGATACGCTGATTTATCAATTGCCGAATACATATTGACATAATCGTTTTCGTAACAAGCTTTTGCAAAAGCCTGATGAGCCTCCTCGTCTGCAGCAGCATCCATACCGATCATCGATGCCATCTTATTGGTTGTTAACGGGAAATGGTCAGCAACCTCTTTGGCATTTTTCATGGCTACATCCAAAAAATATTCTACCTCTTTTTCCAAACTTCCTGCCGGATACTGATATCCTTTATACATTACCTCTCCCGGCCAACCTTGACCACCAGGAACAAATGGTGTTCCTTTAAAATTTTGTAACCACGTAGCCTCATAAAGAGCGACCCGAGAAGCCAAAAGTTTAGCACAATAAGAAGATAATCTCAGATTATTTCCATCAGGCGATTTGTCTAACATCAATTCTGCTGCTTTCTGCAAATCACTCAAAATGAAACGAGCCACTTCATTACGCGGAGCACGACGAGATGAATCTGTCAATATCTGCAAATCATTGGGAAGCACTGTTGTCACAATAGGGAAATCACCAAATGTCTGCAATTTACCGAAATAAGCATTGGCACGTATCATATACATCTCACCGATACAATGATTGATCATGCTCTTTTCACCCGTAACTGCATTTTGCTCCAAACGCAGATCAACCTGTTCAAAAAAATAGTTACAAGCTCGGATAGTTCCAAAATCCCATTCGCCACCCTGATCCACGCCGACGAACACCTGTGCCTGGTTACTAGCAAATTTATTGGAATAACTACCGTATTGACTATCGGTCCCCCCATCATTATCATAATAATTGACGCCATCAAAATTATAATAATTCATCGTATAATACCCCAACTGATCTGCATCGTTAAAATAACCTTCCGGGGTGATTGAAGACTGAGGAGCCTCATCCAAAAAAGAATCACAGGATGTAAAACCGATAACTCCTCCCATCAAAATTGCTATAATAGATTTTTTCATTGTTTTATAAATTAAAGTGTTACACTTAAACCGAATGAAACCGCCTTATTAATCGGGTAGTCACTTGTTTTCAATGTTTCCGGATCAAACATATCTGTTTTCAATCCATCTATTGTAAACAAATTCTCGCATGACAAATAAAAACGAAGCCTTTGTATATCTATTTTCTTCGTCAACTTAACCGGTAACGTATAGCCCACCTGAAGATTTTTCAAACGGATATAGGCAGCATTCTGTAAATACCGTGTTTGCTTCTGATAGTTTCGACCGTCACCTGTTGGATAAGGAAGATAGGCATCCGAATTGGCTCCGAAGAAGCTACCTTCAGGACGCCAATAATCCATACAACCTTGCCAACCGGCACCCCCCCCCCACCAGTAACCGAAGAAAGTATGCGCATCTGCTGGCCAAAAATCACGATGCATTACACCTTGGAAGAAACAGCTCAGATCGAATCCTTTATAATCTGCATTCAAACGGATACCAAACGGAAATTTGGCTCTATCATTACCGATTTTCTTTAAGTCTCCATGATCCTTCAAGGTATTTTTACCAGTTGTGATCACGCCATCACCATCCAAATCCGCATACATAATATCTCCTGCCTGCCATCCGCTACCGATACGTGACTGGTCCACTTTCGACAAATGCTCTTGCATCTCTTGGTCTGACTGGGCGATACCTTTTGTTTCATAACCGTAAAGATCCCCAACGTATTCACCGGTGATATAAGTTCCTAAACTTCCGGTCAAGTTAGGATAGCTTGTTATCTTCGTCTTCGAATTGGATAAAACCAAACCTACGCCGTAAGAAAGCCCGCATTCCAAACGATCTCTCCAGTTAATACTCAATTCAAATCCTTTTGTACGCAAAGATGTATTATTTTCTTTTGGATTTGCTGTTCCTAATATATTAGGCAATTCTTGAGCCGGTCCTCGCATATCTTCCGTATTTCGAACGAAATAATCAAACGAACCAGTTAAACGATTGTCCAATATGCCAAAATCAAACGCACCATTTACCGATTTAACTGTTTCCCATGTCAAAGAGGAAGATACTAGTCCCGGCATTCCGACCGTATTTACTCTCAATCCGTTAACAATCATACCATTATTTATACCTATCGGTAAATTCACATAAGTAGGATAATAAATGGGATTTCCATTATCATCTGTCACATTCTGATTACCCAACTGTCCATAAGAAGCCCTCAGTTTGAAAGTATTCACATAATCAGCCAGTGGTTCCCAGAATTTTTCATTTGATACATTCCAACCGGCAGAAAATGAAGGAGAGAAACACCATCTGCTACCTTTACGGAAACGGGAAGATCCATCATAACGCATACTCACTTCAAACAAATAACGGCTATCAAAATCGTAGTTCACACGACCAAAGAAACCGGCAGTAGACCATGCATTCAGATTACCACTGACAGATGGAGGAATAACAGATCCATTCAACCCTACACCAGTCGTTGTGTCCAAAACCCTATAACCATCAACCAAAATGCCATTACGATAGGCATTATAGCTTCTCAATCTTTTATTTTCAGTCTGTACACCGGCTAATATTTTAAAATGATGCTTTTGGATCGTATTCTCATAGTCCGTATACAAGTTGGTGGTCATGAAGTTAGTCTTCGAATTAACCTCTTGGATATAAGAATTCGAACGGTAACGTGTATAAGCCCACGGCTTTCCATCGAAATCATGGTTATAAACCACCTTACCTTCTTCATTACTATTATACATATCCGTTGCATACGTAAAATTACCGACAACCCTCCAACCTTTCAATGGCGTAATAATCATTTCCCCATGTTGATAAAGGTTATCGACAACCGACCGGGTTGTTCCTCCTTCTGCCAATCCTAATGGAGAAGATGGCCATGCAATCAGATAACCATTACGGTCATAAATCGGGAAATTGGGAGCAACTTCATAAGTAGCCATAGAACCAAAAATACCTCCAGCCGAATTTATCTCTAATTCTGTCGGGCGGTCATAATCCTGACGTTGCCAACGTGTACCGAATGAGAAAGACATCCAATCGGTAATCTGGGCATCCATACGGACACTGGTATTATATTTGTTCATCTTATCTTCACCAAATGCAATAAGTCCATCATTTTTCTTGTACGCTCCGGAAGCATATAACTTAAATTTATCAGAACCGCCACTGACACTGATGTTATGCGTTTGCGAGAAGGAATGGCTTTTATAAATCTCCCTATACCAGTTGGTATTACCAACACCTGCCGCTGTGTAAGCATTTTGCCATGTTATGGAAGGATTGTTCGTCCATTTTATCAACAGATCCTGCGGTACAGTCGTATCCGGATGACCGGACGGAGATAAAGGTAACTCACCATTCACAAATTGGCGAATACGCTCTACTTGTTCCGCACCATACTCAATATTTCCACCATTACGCAGCGATACTTCATTTCGGTAATTCACAAAATCATAACTATTCAATTGATCATACCACCTGATAGGCATATCAAACTCGAAATTGTTATTATAATTAATGTTTAATGCACCTTCCTTACCTCTTTTTGTTGTAATCAAAACAACACCAAATGCTGCACGGGCTCCATAAATGGAAGCAGCCGAAGCATCTTTCAATACAGAGATAGACTCTACATCTTGCTGGTTCATATTAGCCAAATCCGCAGCATCTATAGCAGCGCCATCCACTAAAATAAGCGGTTCGGCACCCGAGTTGATGGATCCCATGCCGCGAATGTTCATAGACGGATTGGAGTTCAACTTACCATTGCCCGATGTGATATTCAAACCCGGAACAACCCCTTGAAGAGACTTGTTCAATGAAATTGAAGGACGGTTTTCCAAAGCCTTTGTATCAACCGTAGCTACCGCAGCAGTCAGGTTCACCTTCTTTTGTGTACCATACCCGACTACCACAACCTCATTCAATAATTCACTATTCTCCATCAATGTAACCTCTACGGAGTTTTTATTTTTTATCGATACTTCTACCGGAACATATCCTATATAGGATATCATCAATGTTGCACCCGGTGCAACATTGATGGAAAATTGTCCATCAATATCAGTTATAACCCCATTAGTATTGTTGCCTTTATCCACAACATTCGCCCCAATAACCGGGTCTCCATTGATGTCCTTCACAACACCTGTGATCTTTTTTTCTTGCTGGATTACCGGATTCATGACGTTGGCTAATTTCTCTTTTGATGACAAAACAATATAAGCCCCGTCCACCGTATACTTAATACCAGTTTCACCAAACAACTCTCCTAAAACCTCTTCCAAGGGACGTTTTTTGGAATTGACCGATACTTTACGGTTTACATCTACATATTTGTCATATACAAATAAATAATCAGTCTGTTTTTCGATGGTATTCAAGACATCCCGCAGTTCTGCATTATTTTGTTTTACAGTAACCTTGATATTCTGGGAATTGGAATTTCCTGCATACAGACTGAACGCCAATGCAAATGAACACACTGTGGTTAGCTTCATGATTCTAAAAAAGTGTTTACACCGTTGGGTTTTGTCATAGAAAACCCACGATAAGAATTTTTTATTCATATCTTTGTTGTTGCTAATTGATTAATACAGTTATTTTTAATTGTGTTAATTGGATGCCGGTGAGTGTGGGGACACTTATCGGCATTTCATTTAAGATTAACTTTGCTTTTCATGTTTGTTTCATAGGCTGTTTCATTTTTTAGTTAGACTTATTTTATATAGACAATCGTGTTGTCCTCATTCCTTTCAAAAGTATATTTAGCATTTCGTTGTAAAATACGCAATGCATTATCCAAACCGTCGGAAATACGGAATTTACCGCTGCACGAATATTCTTCCAGATTCTTATTTTCAACCATAATGGATATACCGTAACATTTTTCGAAACGTTTCATCAACTCATGAAAAGCGATATCGGTAAAACAAACCAATCCGTCACGCCAACGGAAGTGGTCGTAATCATCGATAGATGAAACCAACAACCGGCCGTCTTTCAGATGAACTTCCTGGTTCGGTTTCAAAAGGACAGGAACCGAAACGGCTGAATTATCCGTAACTTTCACGGAACCTTCCATCAAGGATGTTGAAAATTCCTCCGTATCCGAATAGGCCTCCACGTTGAACTTTGTACCTAATACTTCTATATCACATTTCCGGGTATGGACCACGAAAGGAGATGTCTTGTCATGCTTCACTTCAAAGTAACCTTCTCCATCCAACTTCACTTCACGTTTCGCTCCGGAGAAAATGGCCGGATAAACCATCTCCGAACGGGCATTCAACCAAACTGTCGTTCCATCCGATAATGTCAAATTCACCCGTTGTCCCGCCGGAACAGTTATCGTATTCATAGCAGCCAGCAGTCCTTTCTTTTCAGATACATAGAAATACAGCCCGCAAGCGACCGTTATGGCTACCACAGCAGCCACCTTCAACATTTCACGCACGAAAGAATGTATCCGGAATCCGGAACGTTTTCGTTTCTGTTCCCCTTCCTCCTTTCCTTTAACGTCTTCAGCACTTCCTGCCAGAATCATTGCATCAAAGAACTCACGTTCCCTGAGTAATTCCTTCTCATTGGCAGGAGTGGCATCCAACCAGCGGTAGACAGCCTCCTCTTCTTCACGGGAAGCTATACCTTCAAAATATCTATATAATGTTTTTTTCTCCATTTTTTCGCCTTTCTATTTATTAAGCGTTTAGCTGGAAGATATCCCTAGTGGAAAAGTGATTTATTTTGCAAAATACTTCAAATAAACCTGATTAGTCTTTTATTTCATCAGTAAATACAAAAATACGGGCAGATAATCTTTCAAGGCGACACGCAGTACTTTCAAAGCCTTGGTGATATGAAACTCGACTGTTTTTGTAGAGATACCCAACGCTTCGGCAATTTCTTTATGACTTTGATTATTATAGCGGCTTCTGATAAAAACATCGCGTGTCTGTTCGGGAAGTGAAGCCAGCGCCTTATCGACAAGACTCTGGAGTTCGTCGGAAAATATCCTTTCCGGATTGCAGGCTTCCAGGGTAGCAATACGTAAATTCAGCCTGCGGGTTTCATATTCCTGCAGGTATTCTACAAAATCCTCCCGGGTACGCATCCTGCGCAAATGATCCAGACATTTGTGTTTAACTACCGTCAGGATATAAGCCAGAATATTCGAATGATCATCCAATGTCTTCCTGTTTTCCCAGTAATACATTAAACTCTCGACAGCAATATCTTCCGCCGTCATTTCATCATCCACATACGTCCTCGCAAAGTGTGTGAATCGCCCTTTGTAGTTAGTAAACAAATGGTTAAACGTCTGTATCTCGGTGCTCTCCTTCATAATAATACACTAATAAATGATAAAGATAAACAAAATATTTCTTGCTACACGTTCCTAGCATAAAAACATTGTATCACTCCTATCTATATCCCCTCTCTGATCGGATTTACTTCAGTGTTGCCTAATACGATCCCCCCTTATTGTAGGTCACACTTTAAGTAAATCGCAAATGTAAAGTCCTACCAACCTATAAAAAATAGCAAAATCTTGTCTTATTTGTGGATTATTATTGCTTATTTTAGGCTGTGAATAGCGAAATACATGAAAAATGGCAAAAGTAGAACTAGGATTTTCCGGTGAACGTTTCATCTATCTTCCTATCCCGATGATCAATCTGATGGAAGATAGTCCACTGACAGGTGACTTGTATCTTTATTCGATGGGATACTTCTCAAGGGCTTCCCATCATTATATCAACCGGCCAACCGGGTGCGATGAGTTTCTTTTCATCTATTGTAAGGAAGGATGCGGCTGGATAGAGCTGTACGGGAAACGGCAAAATCTGGAGGCTAACCAGTTCATTATCCTGCCCCGGAATATCCCGCATGCTTACGGAGCCGATGAGACCAGTCCCTGGACGATCTACTGGATTCATTTCCGGGGAAGCAAAGCCCCTCTTTTCTCCAGCCGTTTCGATAAGCCGACGACGGTCTCTCCTTCTGCCCAGTCACGCATTGAAGAACGGCTCGACCTGTTTGAGGAGATTTTCTTTACGCTGAACGAAAGTACCTCTATGGATCATATGCATTACGCCAATCTGTGTTTTGCCCATTTCCTGGGTTCTTTCCTGTTCATCGATGTCTACCGGAATAACTTCCGCCCAAAAGAGTATTCTGAAAATGTGATGAACCGTGTCGTACATTTCATGAACGATAATATCGAAAACAACCTCAAGCTGGCCGATTTCGCTAATTTCTGCGGATATTCGGAATCATACTTCTACCGCAAATTCGTTAAGGAGACAGGCCACTCCCCTATGGATTATTTCACACGTATGAAAATAAACAAAGCCTGCAAGTTACTGATCCAGACAGACATGAAGGTGAATCAGATCGCTCACAAGCTCGGTTTTAAAGAGTCCCAATATTTCTCCCGCACATTCTCCAATGTAATGGGGCTTTCGCCGTTGGAGTTCAGGAGGCAGAATTTCAGGCTGTAAAACTATTGGCATGGACTGTTACAAAACCGCCTCTGCCGCAGAAACATTATTCCAATATAAAACTGGCTGGCGCATAAGCACCCAATTCCAATTCAAACTTTCCGGATTTAACGGGAATAGGTTCTCCTTTCTTTTCCCCACGTAAATTTACCGGTACTGCTACTGAAGTATTCATTCCTTTTGGCAATGTTATCATCAGTTTCCCCGAAACTCCGGCCTGTTCCCAAACGCGTAACAACGTTCCAGTATTCCCGTCCGGATCCGCACCAAAAGCAGTGACAGTCACTCCCGGGCGAGATACTTCCAGTCCCGATTGAACAGCAGGCAGATTTCCTCTCTTTTCCTTTACAGGTATAGCTTGTAACGGATTACGTGCTTCCAATGCCGAAGTCATAAACAATCGGGATCTTTCTTCCGGAGTAGTGCCTTTTTCAACCGTCCAGATACGAACACGTGAACTCCACGTGCCGGGATACCAATAGCGAAAATTAGTATTCCACTGATTATTATATAAATTAAGATAAACAACCGGCTGTTCCGGTACGTAATCGTCTGAACATTTCCAGCATCCGGGAACACCCAAACTGATCAACGGATGATCTAGCGGACATACGGCAATACCGGCTCCATCCGTACCGGTAATGGTTACACCATGTTCTGCTGTATATAAATGGTGATTTGCTCCCGGAAGAATATCGGTTGCCGGATTCATCACACCTAACTGCCGGTACACATTGAATTCCGGACGATCGATCCGGAAAGGCAAACAAAGCCAATCCGCCTCCGGCCAGTTATCTTTTTCTTTTCCCTGTATAACAACTTCCATATCCATGTAAGGCTGATCTTTATATAAAGATATACGAAGTATAGAAGCCGGAAGATGACGGGATTTATCTGACGGCATCAATAATTCTGCCATTTGGACATAACTATCCCCCGATATTTTCAGATTACCATCTTTCGGAGACGCAGCACGATAAGGGACCTCTTTTTCCGATATCATTCCGGGCTTGTGTATTCCCGGATGAGGCCAATCCCCCGCACGTCCCTGCTGATAAGCCAGCGTATAATCCAATGCCTGCTCAAATGTAAATCGTTCATTCAGATATTGTCCGAAACCAAGATCAGCCTTTTTGTCAACCCATTCCCGACCCGTCTTTTTATCAAACAAAGAAACTATACAACCTTTTGCAGGATCAAAAGTTATTTTATAATAATCATTCTCTATCGAATTTCCCGATTGCCCATGCCCTCCCTTATCCATTGATTTTACAGGAATAACCTGATAACCGCTGGAAGGGATGTTCTTCACATATATTTTCCTACCATCTATTTCTACCACTCCCGAACGTTTCCACGGTAACGGATTATACACGACAAAAGAATTCTTTTTACATGTAACATTCGTTGCTAAAGAATACAGGTTCGACTGGGTTATTCCCTGAACGATATCCGACGCATCACGAATATACCCGGTCTTATCCTCCCAGGATGCTTCGAGATCCTTATATTCATCTGCAGGTAACTTTTCGAAAGCCTCGCCATAAGCCTTCACGGATTTTGAGCCGCCCCACGTATGCTCCCCATACAACGCCATTTTCTCATAAGCCGTTGCAATATCTTTCGACACAGAAGCAACCGGAACACCCCAAACACCCAATTGAGTATTCAATACTTCAGCCGAACTGATAAGCGGATGCACTTCCCGCGACAAACGGACCCCTCCCGGATCACTCATTATACCGTGTATCCATGTATCCGGCATGGCGGATTTAACGACAGGCAATTGCGGATTATCTTTCATTAGGGCTTCATAAAAGTCATCCATCGTTCCCATATGCACATTCACATCCGGCATTTTCTCTTTTATCTCCTGAAACAGTTCTTTAATCCGTTCTGCCGTAGGAGGTCCCGAGTTATCACCTGTCACCAAGATAGCCGGCCAAACCGCATAAGGCCAATCTTTTGCCGGCATCAGGTTTACTCCCATCATCGGATCATTCGGTCCTTGCCATCCTTTAGGACACACTGCACAGTTTGTTCCGTAACTGGCCGAATACAAGGTCAAGACCCTTGAACCGTCTGGTCCCTCCCACCAGAACAATCCCGGCGTTTTCACAAATCCGCTGGGCCAGTTACAACCGATATGTAAAAACTTTACACCCGCATGAGCCAATACTGTCGCCAAGGCTCCCGTGTGTGAAGGTTCATCCGTCATCTTGCCGGAATGGGATAACGGCAAATTATATTTACGACATAAAGCCGATGAAAAATTCAATCCACGTGCCATTTCCTCTAGACCACAAAAATCAGAGATCATGGTAAATGGTAATGCATGAGGCACAATCTGCCCGGACTTTAGTTTATTATCCAGTTTTTGCCTGCGTTCCGGGGTTTGCCCCTTCCAATCCTCCATCGTCTTTGACAAAACCCACCCGGGAAGTGTCCAGGCAAATTGCTGTTCTTTCGGCAAATCACCGGAAGCATCCATCACCTTAAAGGCCCTGTCAATCATCTCTGTCTGATAATAATTGACCACATCATTCACCCGATGCGTGTAACCAATATCAAAATGGGTCTTACAAATCACAATGACCTCTCTTACCTTTGTATTATATTCTTCCATAGGCTGACTTTTCACCCAAAAAGGAAGCATACAACACAACATTACGTATGTGCTTTTTACATTCATATCTATTTCAATTCAAAGATAACTTTAGCTTTTATATCATCCGAAGCCGAACCGACCAATGCCTGGAATTTCCCCGGTTCAGCCACCCAGCCATGTTTTACCGGATCATAATAGCTCAACGATTCCTTATCCACGACAAAAGAGACATTACAAGTTTCACCGGGTGTTAACCTGACTTTCCGAAACCCTTTCAATTCTTTTACCGGACGAGGCAAGGATGCCTTTTGATCGTTGATATACAATTGAACGGTTTCCGCTCCCTCACAAGAACCGGTATTGGTCACAGGAATTGTCACGACCAGCTGGTCAGACTCATTCATAACCTCCTTGCTTAGAGATATTTTCCCATACTTGAACGTTGTATAGCTCAACCCATGGCCAAACGCGAAAAGCGGTTGGATCTTTTCTTTTTCAGTCCACCGATAACCGACCCAAATACCCTCTTTATACTCGACCGTCTTTCCATCCCCGGGATAAGCCCCCATGGCATGAGCGGCATTATCTTCCAAACGAGCCGGGAAAGTAAAAGGTAATTTACCGGAAGGATTCGTCTTTCCAAAAAGAACCGAAGCGATGGCATTACCACTCTCCGTACCACCGTACCAAGCCTGAAGAATAGCCGGTACCTCCTTGAGCCAAGGCATTGCATAGGCATTCCCGCTAATCATTACGGCCACCAACCTCGGATTAGCGTCGGCCAATGCCGATATCAAGTCATTTTGACCATAAGGTAGTTCATACGATTTCCGGTCAGCCCCTTCGCTATCCAATCCTTCCTCTTTCGCCAGACCACCCACAAACACGACCGCATCAGCCTCTTTGGCCGCCTGAACGGCTTCCCTCTTCAAGCTGTCTGCCGACACCCCTTTCCGGGAAGAATAACCAGCTTGATACACAATTTCCGTTTGCCGGCCCACCCAATTACGAATACCTTCCAAGGGTACTACTTCATATTTAGCCTGCACTTCAGACGAACCACCGCCATTGGCAGTTGTCCGAACGGCATTCTCGCCAACAACCAGTATCTTCTTCAAGTTCGCCGGATTTAACGGAAGCATATTCTTTTTATTCTGCAACAAGACAATTCCCTCTTCGGCTATCCGACGGGCCGCCTCGATATGCTCTGCCGAAGCCAACGATCCCCAAGGACGGTCGGCCGACATATTGGTCCGGTACATCATGCGCAGGATACGTCTGACTTTCTCATTCAGCTCCTTCTCTCCCACTTTCCCCTCACGGATCAGTTTCAGATAAGGATCGGCCAAATAATACTTGTTAAACGCTTCGGCAGAACCCAAACGTGTCCCATACTCCAGATCCAACCCATTGAAAATGGCTTCCTCCGTATTATGCGTCCCACCAAAATCAGACAACAGCACGCCATCAAACCCCCATTCCTTACGAAGAATGTCCTCCAACAGATATTTGTTATGGCAACAATGCTGCCCATTATACTGGTTGTAAGCCCCCATCACCGTCCAGACTTTTCCTTCCTGAACCGCCGCCTTAAATGCAGGCAGATAGATTTCATGCAACGCTCTTTCATCGACAAGCGTATTGATGCTATTGCAATTGGTTTCCTGATTATTCACCGCAAAATGCTTCACACAGGCAGCCACATGGTTCGACTGAACGCCCTGGATATAGGAAACGCCCATCTTGGAAGCCAGATAAGGATCTTCTCCCATATACTCGAAATTCCGGCCATTCATCGGCGTACGGAAAATATTCACGCCCGGCCCCAAGATGATATTCTTGTTCCGGTATAACGCTTCCTCGCTATATGCCTTGCCAAACAATACCCCCATTTCCGGATTCCAAGTCGCAGCCAAGCAAATCGTAGAAGGGAAAGCCGTACAGGAATCGTTGTTTGCATGGGCATTGTTCCAGTTGCTCCACTCCATTTCCGGACGCAATCCGACCGGTCCGTCCGTGGGGTTATTATCCGGTATTCCCAAACGGGGAACACCCCAAGAACGATATCCGCCATTGGCATGCAACAGTCTCACCTTCTCCTCTACCGTCATACGGGATAAAGCATCCTCGATACGTTCTTCCATCGGCCGGGTTGCATCCTGATAAACAGGTTTCGTTTGAGAAAAACCGGTTAAACTACTTATCACACACAAAAAAAGTATTTCTATCCTCTTTACAAGTTTCATAAGTTTATATATTTTCAATTTAACTCCACACGTTCCTCAACGAAAAGGAACAGGTGGAGCTAGTACAAGACAATTATCAATCGATTTGTTCGATTGTGAAACGATAAGTCAACGAACCCTCGTTCCACATGCAGAAATTTGTATTCCAAAGATTATTACTCAGATTAAAATGAATGCCTCCCTCTTTGGCAGGATATTTCAATGAGTAGTTTATCCCCTTTGCTTCGCCTACATTGACAAGAAAAGCGGCTTCACTCCATATACGGACGGTTCCGGATGAAGTCACCAGATCCACATAACGGTCGATTCCGTGCTGCTGGCGATTCCCCTTTTCCACCACATCGAATAAATCGACACGCCCACCGACTTTTTCCGCCACGATGGAAAGGATATCATCCGTATTGAAAGACAACCAATAGGCTTCCGGCAAACGGACAGCGGGTTTCCCTTGGATAGTCAATGCGACTTCTGCCTTTTTCCCGTTCTTATACTCCAATACGTCCACATACATCTTCTCCGGATATACCCGCCGGTCGACACCCGAATGCTCTGGGAAAACAAGTTCGCTGACTGTCCGTATCCCTTTTTTATCTTTACGGATCTCCTGTTTGATAGTCTGCGCGGGAAGAGAAACGCTTACGGCTTTCGATTTATCCAGTCCCGGCTTGCCTATATCTGCCAAAGCCCATCCGTAATGAGCACGCAAGTAGTTGTCCAGATAGTTTTTATAATCATTGGCATCACACATCTGGTAAGACAATCCTTCGATCTTCAACGCACCGTTTTTCAAAACCGATGCCTGCCAAGGAGTAGAAGAGGTCGCTTTCGCTTTCTTCGTGAACGAAGGAGCTTCCACCCAGTCAATCTTTTTCATTTCAGCCAATGCCTCATCTTGCAAATTTTGAGGCAGATACTGGATCGCGTTATAAATATAGTCATCCAATTCTTTCCACGATGCCTCCGCCTTTTGGAAAGGCGCGGTAGAGCGTGCCGGAAGGAAAAGATCCATATCATACTTGTCCCAATTCTGAAGGTGGGTTTTCACATCGACCCCCTGCGTATGTTCGGCTATCAATCCCAGCTCCAATGCAAAATCGAGTGCTGCATCACTGTTTTTATCTATTTTCTTTTCACGCAACCACCGGGAATAGAGTTCCGACAACGCCCTGAATTTCGCCATCCGCACCGGGGCACTTCCATAGCCGTAAATCCAGGTATCCCCTATCTCGGAAGTAACAACCGGCAACTGATCCTGCATGGCGACTAGTTCCTCCGCTATTTCATTGAAAGAGCAGGCTATCAGACGAGCCTTCGGATAGCGTTTATGTAAATCGGCATAAATAGCCTTCACCTTTTCATAGGAGTGAGGACCGTGATTGTCTCCGGTAAAATTGATCGAGATTACCGATTTTCCATCCGGTAGTACATTCTCAGAGCCATAATCCTGCTGATAAACCAAAATCAGTTCACTGCCATCCGTATCCCTCCAACGGCAAAATTCTGGTACGGAAGGAATCGGGCAAGCCGGATTCACGCCTATATGCAGGAAACGGATACCGGCACGGCTCATCGGGGCCACAATACTGCGTGTATGTCCAGGCACATCCGTCATTTTAGCAGCAATCGTTTTCTTTCCGTATTTTTCATCCAGCTTATGTGACAATAGCAGGCAGGTTTCAAACAAATCCAGGTTCATCGATTCCGATTCGACCGTATAGGGAACCGAATTCCAAACGATATCTCCTCGCCGGATAGCAGCTTCCAGGCGTTTCACATCCTGGGGTGATACCGTATGGAGATATTTCCAGATCAGCCACGCCCCTGTTGTCCAAACATATTTTTCACTAGCATTCTCTGCACGTAGCTTTTCCGACACGTCCAATGCTTTCGGTATAAATTCCGTTATATAACGCTGGGTTACCACGGAACTCAAATCGGTAAAACCGACATCCAAATGTGTTTTGAAAACAACATACACTCTCTCGACAGAGGTATTTACTTCCTGTCCTTTGAGTTGAAAAAATCCTCCCAACGCAATCAGGAGAAATAATACAATTCGCTTCATATACATAGATTTATTTTTTCATGGCATGAATATTTCATTTCAAGTTACAAATATAAAAGCAGCTATCACTATGAAAAATAGCAAATAGCTGCTTATTTAGTGGATTATTATTGCTTGCCAACCATCACCAAACTTTGATACGATTACCTGATAATGTTTCAAACGGGCCTATAGAAGGCGCAACAGTTGACCGTTCTTTCCCTAAGAAATCCTTATCCAATACAAACGGAGTGCCATCGAGATTCTCGAACGGGTATCTTGTCAACTTGGCTACTCCCAAACGTTCCGTATTGACCGGTTTACCTTTCAACCGAGACAATTTAGTTTCCCCTTCGAATGTTATATACACTTCATCCCCAACCTCTTCCACTTTGAAAGAGGGGTTGAACGCATCTTCTACCACACCCTGTTCTTTCTCCTTCATGGGACAAGCACCATTACAGAACAGATTGTCTTCGGCATAAATAGGTCCTTTCACTTCATTCAAGAAATCCAAGCCATACAACTTTTTATCACCCCTTCCTACAAAAATATTGTTATAAAAACGCAGGTCGCCATGTTTTATCGGACTTACACCTTTAAGCTCGGTAGAATGGTTCAAGTGATAAGGGGTAAAACGGGTATAGTCTGCTTGCAAGGTCAACTTTCCCCCAAAAAGATTATTCAAGTAAGCTCCCCCATCCGTTGATTGCATAAGTGAATGAGAGGAAAGGAACAGGTTATTGTCCACAATATACGGGCCATGGGACACTTCTATGAACAAATCATTTCCATTATTATACATCAAATTGCTCGACACGTGTGTTCCTTGCGTCATCCAATCCAACCACATCCCCAACGGACAATCATGGATACGGTTGTTCCTTATCACGGCATCAATCGCCCCATGGAACTTGATCCCGGCAATCTCATACCCGTTATACTGATCCTTTACGTGAATATTGTAGATATGATTGCCATAAACTTCGCTAAAGGCAGCCATCGTTCCACAAATGGCCGTTTGTTCGCAATTATAGATCGTATTGTTACGGACAATGTGAGAACCTATCGTTTCTTTGTTCCAGCCATGGCGTGTCGTGTTGAATACGACTTCTATATAAGAGATATGTCCATCCTTCACGCCGTCGGCATCATCAGCAGGAAGTACTCCGTCGCCGGTTGTACGCTCCTTGCCCAACGTAATGCCTGTACTCTTGGCATCGTGGATGATATTATTTTCTATAATCCAACCTTTACACCAGTGCGTAGCGATTACCCCCACCTGTTCATTCGTCGGCGAAGCCCACTTCGTTCCGGCCTGGCTCATTTCAAACCCTTTGATGGTGATATAATCCAATTGCTGCTTATCCGGATAGAAACAGGTCGGACGGGCTACCACCTCGACACATTCCTTATTGGGGTCTGCGGTACCGAAACGAGCCCAGATGGTCGTGTTTTTGTCATCCGTTTCACAATACCAAAAGTCGGTCGTTCCCTCCGAATCCGCCTTGCATATATGCGGCTTCGGATTTTGTAATTTACTCAAAGAATCTACTTCATAGAACGCCTCTCCATTCAAGTAGACTTCCCCCAAATGAGTGACACGCCCATCATTGATAATCCAGTCGCCATCAAACAGTTCTTTATAAGGATTGAAATCACCGAATAGCGTGTTAGGAATCACCACCTTCCAAATGCCTTTTCCCTCTTTCTTCCACCCTTTGATCACTTCAGAACCTTTAATCTCCACCTTTTCCCCTTCGGCTGCCTGATAAACAATCCGCCGATTGTCGCTGGTTCCGCCATACATCGGTTTTATCCATTCCCGATACACCCCTTCATGCACCGTCACCACATCGCCGGGTAATACCTTTCGAGCTGCCCGATTGATAGTTTTGAAAGGAGCCTCCACCGTCCCGGCATTATTATCACTCCCCTTGGGAGATACATGATACTCTCTTGCTTGCAACATATTACAACACAAGCTGGATACTAGAATAAGATACAGAATTTTTCTCATGATATTAATTTATCGTTTTAAAACAATAACAACAGTTATTGGCTATCATTGTGTCAATAACTGTTGTTACAATTGAATATACACACGTTATCTTAGAGCAAACAACAATTAATATTCCAACTTAACCGTTTCCGCAAAGTTATAACGTTTGCTCGAATTATTCGTTCGCGCACCAATCTTCACATAATAAGTCTTTCCTTTAGTCAGCCCTGTTATCGTCTGTTTATAGGTTGTTGATAAAACTACCTCATCCGGTACACTACTCAAATCGACCATCGGGCTCAGTGCCGTTGTAAAATAATTCGTACCTACATTCGGATTATCATGAACAACAAATACACGGGTATCCAAAATTTTATCTCCAACCTTAGTTCGGGAAATATTCCATTCAACCTCAATGGCATCTCCTATAATCTCTACCTTTTTAGGGTGAATCGATAAATAAGGAGTAACCTTAAAGTCTATATTTTCAGACTTCTTGATTGTTACAGATACAGGTTCTACCGGAAAGAAAGCCCCTTCTACCGGTTGTACATCATAAGTAGCACTGAATATCTTCGTGTTCTTAAATGTACCATCCGCTTTTCCCCAGAAATATTCTGGTGTAGCCGATTCACTCCAACTCGTCTCCACCATCTTTATCCGGAAACCATTCGGCTGTTCAGATATGATAGGCTTATTCGTTGTTTCATCTATCAAACTACCTGCAATTACAGCATTGGGACCATCCATATTATCGATATCACCACAGGAGATCATGCCCAAAGCAAACAACATACACGCTAATATACTTCTCTTTTTCATCTTGTTATAACTATTAAATTAATAACCTGGATTGTCTGGTAACAAATTCGGATTCTTGGAGATTTCACCTGCCGGCACTTTCGCATAATTGACTTTGACATCATACGTGTACGTAGTACCTACTTCTTCTTTTGTAAAGATATACTTGCCTTCATCATACACATAATAAGGATACAAAGCGGTATATTTCTTATTATTCATCAATTTATCCGCGATTCTCCATCTACGCAAATCCCAAAAACTATGATTTTCAAACACCAACTCCATACGTCTTTCCTTACGAAGATTGTCTTCTGTCAATTGGTTCAACGTATACAATTTAGCACCGGCTCTCTCTCTGACCTGATTAATCAAATCTAATGCCTCTTGCTTTTTACCTAAATAGAAAGCGGCCTCTGCCCTGTTCAACAAAATTTCCGCATAGCGCATTTCGATAAACTGAGTGGTAGAACGTCCATGGATAACCTGACTGTTAGGCATATTCGGATTCTGATACTTCCGAACCAAAAATCCTGTAGTAGTCGTTTCATTATGTCCCATTCCACTTTTACCCATCACTGGCATATCCTTATACATCACTGAAAAGTCAGAAGTCGTTTTCAACTCGCCATCCGGATAGCTGGTCCAAATACCTTTTCGGATTTCAATCGTTTCTCCTTTATACTCATCGTTCGGTAAGATGACACTGGCTCTTAAACGCGGTTCCACGCCTTTAAAGATGTCGAACGGATCGTCATAACGAATCGGTTCACCTTTTTCATCGACCGTCTTTAATATAAATGGATTACCCTCTACATCGTCAAACAGTTCCACGATTTCCAAAGTCGGATTCAAAATACCCGAATATCCTTCCGGTCCTCTTATTTGAAATGGTATTTGATGGACATCCCAACTATGAGTCTTTTCCGGATATTGATAGTATTCAGCAAACACCACCTCCGGATTGTCTTCATCCAAAAACAAATTCCAATAGTTTTCAAATTTATCCGTGTACTTGTTATACAATGAGTATTTACCCTCCAATTTAGAAGCAGCATCGTATGCTGCCTGATAATAACTTTGAGCTTTAGAGGCTGGCATACCTAAAAGTTCTTCATATCCACTGGCCGGAGTATCAAACTGACAAAGAGATGCTGCATAAAGCATGGCTCTTGATTTTAAACCATAAGCGACATACTTATTGATACGTCCACGTTCCAAACTGGTTTCTGGTAACAATTCAATCGCTTTATCCAAATCTTCAGCGACAAATTCCCATCCCTCTTGCTGGGTATTTCGTGGAATTTGCAATTCCTCAATACTGGTTTCCGGGTAATTCTTCACCTCCTTCACCAATGGGACAGCACCGTATCGGTTCACCATGGCAAAATAGTAATAAGCACGACAGAAATAGGCTTCTCCCAACCAAGTATTCACCAAACTTTCAGGGAAGTTTGGTGCATATTGAGGCAAATTCTCAATTAAATAGTTTATTTTCCTTACCCGGTCATACGCCCAAAACTGGAACATACCCCCAGAGGGTGAATCCCAGACAAAAAACAACATATTATTTACCAATTCACCGGACATGTGACCGCCTTGTGGCCAAGAATTCCAAAAATTTTTAAATCCCCAGGGCAGTAGCTTGCAAGTCTTGTATGGGCATATCGTTGTATAGCGACGATATATACGCCGTAACACCCGATTCGGATGTAAAAATATCCTTATCCTGGATGATATTAATTGGGGGAACATCCAATGTATTACAACTGGTTCCCAACAGAATACTACTAAATAATATTGATATTAACTTTTTCATGATATTTACCGATTAAAATGTGACATTGACTCCTACATTATAGGTCTTTGTAATAGGATACAAACAACTATATGAATCACTTGGATGCTCCGGATCGATGTATTTCAATCCTGTAAGAGTAAATAGATTATAGGCATTAAAGTAAACGCGCAAATTTTCAATACCCACTTTTTGAATCAATTGCTTCGGGATGGTATACCCTACTTCTGCACTTTTCAAACGCAGGTAATTGACATTCTGGATACTACGGGAAGAGGTCCAATAGTTCGTTGTTTCACCTCCATTATTCGTAGATGGATAATACCCCGGTACCCATATCGTATTCGGATCTTTCGGATCTGCGCCCATCTCGGCTGTATGCCAACGATCCATAAACATAGAAAGTCCACCTCTATCCCAAGTCAAAGGTCTTTCCATCTGTACTTGATTAATAACAGTACCTTTGGCTGCTCCCTGGAATAATAAATTCACATCAAAACCTTTATACGTTCCTGCCAATGTAAAACCGAAGTTAATGCGCGGAGCTCCTGACAAATCAATCGGGCGGGCATCATTATCGTCAATAATACCATCTTCATTCCAGTCTTCATACTGATAATCACCCGGACGAAGGATTGAATTACCTTTGTTGTCTTGAACAGGGGCATTCCAGATCTGATCCATGGAATAGAAATAATCCACGAAATCATATCCCCAATAGAAATCGCTATAACGATCATTATAATTGTCACGCCAATTCCGATAAGAATTATTCGACTCTGCACGCTCAATGTATTTGTTCATCGATCGGGTATAAGAGACATTACCGGAAACTGTATAATGGAAATCACCAATTGTATTCGTATGAGACAATCCGATTTCAAAACCGCGCGTCAAATCACCATTCAAATTTTCCTGAGGCAACGCAGCACCTAATGTACCGGGAACAGATAATACTCGTGTAGACAACAGATTTGTCCTGTAACGTCCGAAGATATCTCCTTGGAAACTCAACAGCCCGTTCCACATATCGATATCCAAACCTAAGTCAGCCATACGAGCTTCATACCAAGTGATGTTCGGATTCGCCATGCCACGGAAACCTAAACCGCTGATAAAAGAACTACCTAACATATACCCTCCACTGGGATAGGTATATCCAGATAAGAACTGATAAGATGAAGCGGCATCATCTCCCAAGATACCATACGTACCTCGAATCTTCAAATTATTGACAAACGACAATGCCGAGCAATTCTTAAAGAAATCTTCCTCTGAAATACGCCATGCACCTAAGAAAGAAGGGAAGAATCCCCATTGAGCACCTTTAGCGAACATAGAAGAACCGTCATAACGAAAACTGAACTCTGCTAAATATTTCGACTTGAAGTCATAATTTACACGTCCCACGAATGCCTTATTTGCCAAATCATACAAGCCTCCGGCATTGGACGTTGCTTGCTGATTTTTGGTAGCTCCTGCAAAAATCTCACTTACGGCATCCATCGGCAACTCCCTCTGTGCGGCGAAATTGTCACCCTTATTGGTTGTCTCTTCGTATAATGCCAATATTTTCAAATTATGAATTTCATTAAATGTACGTTCATAATTCAATTTTAACTGTAACAATGTCTTTTCATTTTTGGCGTAACTACGACTAATTAAAGAAGGAGAATATGCCTTAAATGCTTGATAAGAATCAGAGGCTGCTTCATATTCATACAAGCTATACTCTTTTCTAGAATAACGATTATCTGCGTTATCGTAATCATAGCTATACATAGCACCAGCACTTAACCCTTTAATGAAAGGCACTGAATAATCTACAGAAAATGTACCTTGAAATAAATATTGCTTATTTTTCCTAAATCCACTAATATCAGCTGTTGTCAAAGCTATCGGATGATAAGCCCCCGGCAATTGTTGCAAATAAGCCGGATTATTATTGGCATAAACCGGTAATGTCGGAATATGCATCCATGCCGCTTTGTACACTTCCCAAGCATCCATGATAGGTTCATTCTTCGTACCCATCATAGCATTCAATTGCATACCGACTTTCAGGTTTTTCGTTATCTGTCCATTGATATTCGTACGCACATTGTAACGATCATAATTCAAATCGCCACTGGAATAGAAACCATCCTGTTTCAGATAACCAAAGTTCATGAAATAATCAATCTTTTCAGACTTACCTTGTGCGCTGATACTGTGTTGTGTTTGAGGTGCAATCTTGTCAAATCCGACATCCGACCATTTGGTCTCCGGCTTCAAACCTTTACGATACGCATCAATCTCTTCAGCCGAGAACATCAAACTACCACCTTTGTTGATGGAGTTTTCGTTGGTCAGTTCCATCCATTCAGCCGCATTCAATGTCTCCGGAATATTGGATGCTTGTTGCCATCCTACCGATCCATTGTAATCCAAAGTCAGTTTAGACGTTTTTCCTCGTTTCGTTGTAATAATAATTACACCGTTGGCTGCCTTCACACCATAAATAGCAGCCGAAGCATCTTTCAAAACAGAGAATGATTCTATTTCATTCGGATCCAGACAATCCATATTGGAACGAGGAACACCATCAATAATAATCAATGGAGCCCCCATACCACGAATCTGCAAATCCGAGTTATAACTTCCCGGCTCCCCTGATTTCTGAACGACACGGACACCCGGTATTTTACCAGAAAGCATATTCTTCACATTCTCATTACGAGTTTTTACTAACTCTTCGCCACCAATATTACTAACAGCGCCAGTCAATGTCGCTTTTTTCTGTGTTCCATATCCCACAACCACCACTTCTTCCAAAGCTTTACTGTCTTCCTTCAACGTCACATTGATAACAGATTCATTCTTACTGCTAATTTCAGTTGAAGCATATCCTATATAGGTAATTATTAATGTAGCATCACTTGATGCTACATTAAGGGAGATTCTCCCTTCGACATCCGTTATCGTTCCGTTCGTTGTCCCTTTCTCCATGACGTTGGCACCGATAACCGGTTCGCCATTCGGATCTTTTACTGTTCCCGTTATTCGCTTTCCTTGTTGTTGCTGTTGTTGAACTGCTGTATTTCTGGTAAGGAATATATGCCTGTCATTTATCTTATACGATAAATTATATTCCTTTACCAGATGATCCAATATCACAGTGATATTGGATTTAGTCTCTTGGAGACTAACCGGCAAATCATTCGGGATATCTTTACTATTGTAGAAAAAAAGATATTCCGACTGTTTTTCAATTTGTTTCACCACATCATAGAAAGTACCATTTTGTACGTCTACCGATACTTGAGTGGTTTGTGCATAGGTATTAGCAGAGATGTGCAATATGCATAACAGCGTAAATAATAGTGTTAATTTCATGATACGCCTTATTTTTGGAGACAAAAAGCCCCACTCTTGATATTTTTCCATATTTTTGTGTATTATTTTAAGTTTGAAGTCTTTCCGTTACTGTTTTGCCGACGTTGCCGGAAGGACTGAAATGAATAATAGTTCGGGAGGTGCCTCGCATTTCCCGAATTTTTCTTTAGGCTGATCAGTAGGGTGGTTCCATGGTTCTGTTATTTTAAAGTTAAACATCAGGGATTGTTATTTAGGGTAAATACGGATAACCTGTCCTTCCATCCTGTACCGGAACTTATTATACTGCCCCAAAGGTTTCAGCACTTTTTCTATAGTATTCTCCAGTACAAAACTTCCTGTAAAAATAGCCTGGGCTAGTTTTTCATCTTCAATCAGGATCGTGACGTCATAAAGACGTTCCAACTCCGCTACGACTTCGGAGAAAGGCTTATCCTTGAATTTATAAAGTCCCTTCGTCCAAGCCAGTTGGAAGTCTTCATCTCCCCGATAGGTCGTAATAACTCCGCTCTGCCTGTCGATCCGGGCAGTCTCGCTCGGCCGCAGGACCTGTTCGTTACAGACAACGCCTTCCGTATCATAGGAAGTCAGAAACACTTTTCCGGAAATAAGGGAAGTAGTCGAATAATCCATGTCCGGATAAGCCTTAACGTTAAAGACAGTTCCCAGAACTTTTATATCATATCCTTTCAGCCGGACGACAAACGGCTTTTGTTCATTCTTTGCCACCTCAAAATAACCTTCTCCCTCCAACATGACAGTCCGTTCCTTCTGATCAAACCGTGTCGGATACTGAATCGTCGTTCCGGCATTCAGCAGCACCTTTGTCCCGTCCGGCAAGAACAAGGAACTTTTCCCACTGCCTTTTTCCACCACAAACCGGGTATAGCTATCCTGGGGTACTGCCCGCAGACTTTTATTCTGATAATAAAAATATTGTCCTGCCAGTAATACAGCCAGTAAAAAGACTGCGGCATACGACCACAAGGTGGTAATATTCCTGATTGTCGGACCTTTCAGCTTTGTCGCAGGTATTTCCGAATCTATCTTCTGCCTCATCTTTTCCCAGCTGGCATCTATCGGATACTTCAATGCATCGACCTGTACAGACAAAGAGTCATAAATTGCTTTCAGCCGTGCCAGTTCATTCTTCTTGTCTTCCGACTTCCTGACAACCTCCAGCAATTGTTGTAAAGACTGAGCATCAGCCGTACCCTGAAGATACCGGATCAACAACTCCTCAAAATCGATATGTTCTTTATTATCCATGATTTTTGCATTTCTATACTCAAAACGTGCTTTATCCTGTATTTACTTACTCAAAAGAGAAAAAAATAAACTAAGTAGGGTCAGTGCACTGCGGAGCATTTTCAGGGCTTTATACAATTGTGCCTCCACAGTCCGTTGTGATATACATTTCTCACGGGCAATCTCTGCCGATTTTTTCCCGTCAATATAAGATTCAAGAAATATCTCCCTGCATTTTGGTGGCAATTTATTCACTTCCCTGAAAAGAGCATCCAGGTTATTATTTTCTTCTGCATAATAAAAAGGCTGGTCGGAACAGGAAAGGATCTCCACTTCCAGGTTCTTTTTATAGTAATCGATATATCCAAGCTTCACTTCTTCATGTCTCAACACGTCCAGACAGGAATTTCTGAGAGAAGCAAACAGGAAGTAACGAAGTTCCGATGCCTTAACACATAAAAAGAGCTTCTGATTCCACACTTTCAAAAACAATTCCTGCACCAGGTCCTCCGCCACAGACATACTGACATAGCGTGCCGCTGTAGCCACTAAATCAGGGGTATAAGCGACATAAATCTTTTTAAATAATTCCACCTCGTCCTGTGGCTTCAGCTTTCCCTTTTCTCCACTCGCTCTCATAAGATTAGAATCATCGGTATAACAATATTCAGTACGAAAACGATCTGAATAGTTTATTTACTTACTTCTTTACCAAATAAATTATCATGATGTATATTATTATTACAAAGTTAGTCCCCCATTCCCCCGCAAAAAATAGCATATAATTGCCAATTCAGTGGATTATTTTGTACAAATAGGGCTGCATTCACCCATTCGGAT
This sequence comes from Parabacteroides caeci, assembly GCF_023656795.1. NCBI lineage: Bacteria > Pseudomonadati > Bacteroidota > Bacteroidia > Bacteroidales > Tannerellaceae > Parabacteroides > Parabacteroides caeci. The sequence goes on along the minus strand of NZ_JAMOKT010000040.1, from coordinate 14,678 downwards.
ACATGCAGCCCTATACCTTATCAACAGAACAGTTTCAACGCCACTGCTCCAATCAACAGCCACCCCATCAAATTGCCGGCCGTGATTGCCGGAGGAGGTTCCTCTAATGCGGATTCTGCGGTGTATGAGTCCCCGGCGGACTCCCCGGACGAATGATCGACAAGATCGCGCCGATGGCAGCCAGTGCCACCTCCGTCTGCTTCAGAAGAAGCGACAACAGTACTATCAGCGCCAGCCACGGGATCGCCTGGGCTGCTGTGCCTCCCTTTCAGGCCACGGGGAAACAGGGCCTGCACCAGGGATAAAAGGAAATTACAAACGATACGAAGTGTTTTCATACGATAAAAATTTACTGGTAGAAGACAATCAACACACCGGTGCTTTGATCAGCTTGCCGATCGCAACCGACAGACGGTCGAGCAAATGACAGTAAGCGGTCCGGTTATCGCCGTTTACTTCGCTGATATATTTGCTGTACGCAATTTCATGCGCAAAAGCAGAAGGATAATAACTGACTGCGGCAGCGGCCGGATAAGCCGTAACGATCAGCCGGGCATAATCCAGAAAGCTACTCTGCGTATCGGGATACTTGCGGAAAGACAATCCGCGCGGGGCTAATTCCACCCGGCAACCGTGCCAGAACTCGTTGGACGGGCCATATCCGGTAATACCGAACAGGTTACGATGTAATTTCGCCAGGTTACTTTCATTCCATCCCGACTCGATGGCAGCCTGTGCCAACATAACGACCGGATTCAGATGGAACCGTTTCTCCGCAACTTCGGCTTCCGGAAGGAAACGTTTTACAAACTCATATTTTGTCATGGAAAATTCAATTTAGCCGGATAAAACATCGCATAAAGCTTGACATTCAAAGAATAATTCACTATATTTGAGACAGTAAACCATCCAAAAACAGTATATTATGAATACAGATGAACAGACTGCCGAATCCGATTACGGGAAAGAACGGTCATGGGGTTACCAGGAACTGGCTATCCTCTATTTCCCGCATGTCAAACCCGAAAGTGCCTCCAGGCAACTCGCCCGCTGGATAGGGATCAGCCAGGAACTATTGTCCCAGCTTAGAGCCAATGGCTGGAAACCCGGGCGTAAGCTACTGACGCCTAAACAGGCAGCCTGTATCTTCCGCCACCTGGGACCACCGGGATGCTGACAGACTGCATCCCGGCTACGATGCCTATTCTATTTCCGGACGATCTCCGCCACCGCTGCCACTCCCCGAATCCGGTTCGTTCTTATCGAGCACCATACGCTCCACCTTCAACTTCTTGGTCAGCTCCAACAGGGTCTTGCCCGGACGGAAGACGACACGCGGCCGCCTCACCAAATCTGTGGTAAACTCCTTTTTCGTAGGCGACCCCTTACTCCCCAGCACTGCCTGGAAATAACCCAGGTCACCCAGCTGGATCGTCTGCCCGTCCTGTAACTTCTGCTTTACCACAAACAGAAGCCCATCGAGCACCAGCTTCACATCACCGGCGGTAGCTGCCGAACGGTCGGCAATGATATCACACAAACCAGCCAGGTCGCACATTCCATTCGAACTGCTCGCTGCATAAAACAACTTTGCGTCGGCTGCCGCCCCTTTGGTCATATCCTTCCGCAATACCAATCGATACTTTACTGACATAATTTTACGATTTAAAAAGTTACTGAATCTGTTTTACTCTCTCTTGTAATATTACATCGTAAAGATACGCCCCGCCAGAAAGGCGCAGTCCGCCATTGTCGGTGGCTGTCGGCGGTTGTACTTGTTTGTCGGTATTTCTACTTGTTTGTCGTATTTGCGAGATAATCGGTATCGGCAATCCCAGGAGAACGCAAAGCGTTCTATGAAAGGCCTCATCTGGTGAGCGTGAAGCGAAGCATCCGGTAACATTCACTATAACCACCTCCTCTCCACCACCGGCGTGCGCTGCAGGTCTTCCCCCAGGCGGACCAGCAGGGAAATATGGCGGGAAAGGTCTGCCAGTAAGGCGGGACGGAAGCCGTCGGCAGGCGTTGCCGCCCGGAGCTGTCCGTTCAGGCAGGCGGTTTCGCTCAGGATACGTTCTTCGTAATACTCCAGGCGGAAATGTCCGGCCAATTCATGACAGACCGTACCTTCCTCTTCACTCAACAGGGATGCCGGTACTCCGGCTGGAAGCGGCAGCTCCGGAAGAAGACCGGAAAGGATTTCCGCCAACAGGGATTCGGGGACCGGCAGGTCGGAAACAGCCACACCCTGCGCCGTGAAATGCAATAAATTCCGATACGTCTCCGAGGTAAACGACAGATCGTCCTCCTCCAGCATCCGTTCCACATGCGAGGCGACTTCGGGATATTTCAGGCAGAAGGCCAGCAGACGTTTCTCCCCTTTCCCCACCTCTTCCGTAAGCAGTTGCATATACCGGTTAAAGCCATCACGCCCCAGCCGGCGGAACAACTCGTCGGCATCCTTCGCCGTGGGCAACAGCAGGCTGTCCAGGGATAGGCCGCCGGGAGGCTGCGCCAACAAACGCTCCGTTGCCGACCGCCCGGCCGGATCGTTATCCAGCAAAAGGACCGCCCGCCCACAAAAGCCACGCAACACCTCCGCCTGTCCTTCCGTAAAAGCCGTACCGCCCAAGGCTACCGTATTGGTCAACCCCCCCGCATGCATCGCCAGCGTATCCTTATACCCTTCGGTCAGGTAGGCAAACCCTTCCCGGCGGATCGCCTCCGCAGCCCGGTGGATACCGTACAACATCCGGCTCTTGTCAAACCAAAGGCTGTTCGGGCTATTCACGTATTTAGGCTCCTCCTCCGAAGCCGCCATCGGACGCCGCCCGCCGAAACCGGTCAACCCGCCAGCCGCATTATAGATGGGAAAAACGATACGGTTACGCAGGTAACGATAGTCATCGGGTACAAACACCGTTGCCTGCGCCACACCGAAGTCGAGCCAGGTAGCCGACAATTCCGTATGGCCCGAAGCACAGGGGACCAGGGAGGATAAAAAACAAACATTCGCCTCCATCCCCCGTTTCCGGACAAGTTCCTGTTCCGGGGTCACTTCCGGAGTCACTTTCGGGGTCGGCTCAGGCACAGCCTGCTTCGTCTGCTCCTGTACGTTCCGGGTTGCCGGGGTCGCTTCGGCACGGCTATCCCCGCCCAGGCGCTTCACCGCCTCGGCAAAGGAGCAATGCTCCAGCCCCATCACCAACCCGACCACATCACCTCCCGCCCCGCAGGCATGGCATTTGAAATACTGTCCGCCCACATGGATGCCGAGCGAAGGATGATGGTCGTCATGGAAAGGACAAAGCATCTTGTAATTGGCTCCGGAACGCAGTAAGGTTCCGTAGCGTGCCGCCACCCGTTCTATCGGATTGGCGGCTTTCAGTTGTTGCATGTTCATGATCTTATTTTTTATACGGATAAATCTGTGTCAGACTGTCGTTGTAACGGAAACGCACTTCGCCGGTGCCGCCGTTACGGTTCTTGATGACGAAAAAGCGGCCCACATGATAAAATGATTCGCGGGTAACAGGATCACTCAGTTCGCCATACTGTTCCGGACGGTAGACCATCGCAATGCTGTCGGCGATCTGTTCGATCTCGCCCGAGTTGCGCAGGTCGCTCATCACCGGGATATGGTCGGTGCGCGTTTCGCAGTTACGGTTCAGCTGTGCCAAGACCAGGCAGGCGACGTTCTGTTCCATGGATACAGTCTTCAATCCTCCCGCCACTTCGCCCAGGGCCAGGTCCATCGTGTCCTTCACCTCTCCCCGGTCGGCATTGACGTTGACCAGGTTCAGATAATCCACGATCATCAGGTCCAGCTTATGCTTGCGGTTCAGCACCATGCATCGCGCCCGTATCTCCGCCAACCCGCAACCGCTGCAATAATTGAGGAAAAGAGGCAGCTTGCGCAGTTCGGCTGCCGCCTTATCCAGCCGCTGCCGGTCACCGGCATCCATCAATTTAAAACGCAGCTTGTCCGGTTCCACGCCACTCAACGTGCATAACAGGCGGCTGATCAGCTGGCGTTCGGTCATTTCCAGGCTGAAGAAACAGACCTTCTTTCCCTGCCGGGCCGCCGCCAACGCCATGTGAAGGGCCAGCGCCGTCTTCCCCATCGACGGACGCCCGGCGAGCACGAGCAGTTCGCCACGGTAAAGTCCGCCCAGATAATGGTCGAACTCGTCGATGCCGGTAGTGATCTGCAATTGCTCGCCTGCACGACGCCGCTCCTGCTCGTCATAAATCTCCGCCAGCACCCGGTCGCCCACTTCGGCCGCCGTACGGGTGGTGCTATGCACGGCAAATTCCTCTTCCAGCTTCTCCAGGTCCTTTCGCGAAGCATTGAGCCACGCCATCACGTCGACACCCGGTTCACGCGCTTCAATCATACGCGCAGTCATCCCGGCAATGGCCTGCCGCAACACCCAGCAACGGATCACCCAGGCAGCATACGTCTTGATGAAACGGGCATTGCGCACCTTCAACATGCCATCGGCAATAAAAGCCAACCCGTTCAGTTGCGCGGCATGCTCCGGGTCGATCCGTCGCATCTCCCGCTCCACACTCAACATATCGATATCCGCCTCATGCTGGTAAAGTGCCAGCATCGCCCGGTAAACCAGGCAATAAGCAGGATTGGTAAACATCTCCGGGCGCAGGTGGTTGCCCACTTCGCAAATGGCAGTGCTCTGCGTCAGGATGGCCAATACGACGGCCTGTTCCATCTCTTCGGACGAAGGCATCCCATTGTCTGTACTCATGTAATTGCCGGCTGCGACACTGACTGTCTTCGGTTGTCCGGCGTTTTTCGGTTGTTCGTTTTTCATGATTCTTTATCTTTAAATCTGTTATAATTCGGTCGGCTGGCAGGCGGAGTACGAGGCTTCGCAGGCTTGGCGGGAGGCGGCTCTTTTCCGTCGGAAGCAGGAACATCTTTCGGAACTCCTGCCGGAGGAAATTGCACGAAGGTAAAATGACCGTCGTAACGTATACGGATGTTCCCCTCTTCTGCCAGCAGCTTGATCAAGCGGCTGATAGTCGTCCGCGCCACCCCGGTCTTCTGTTCCAGCTGCCGGTAGGTGGTCACCCACTCCCCTTTACGGCAAGGCATCCTCTGCCCGTTGACTACGATCTCGCCATCCGCGAAATAAACATGTTTCAGCAAACAGAGGTAAATACGTGCCTTGTTACGCCGCTCCGGTTCATCGGAGTAAAAGTCGTCCAGCCAATAATTGGGGACGCACAAAAACCCTTTCTTTCTTTTTTCGGGGTTAACACTCTGATAATCTTCATCTTTCATCTCTTACGATTTAAGTTAAACAATCATGTTACAGGCTGGGACAGTCACCTGGACAGGGACGGGACAGCACCACAGTTGCGTAAATCTCTCATTTTCAAATACTCTACCCTACACAAACGAAACCTTTGGGACAGTCGTGGGACAGTCGGCCGGACACTCTTATTAATATATAAAGAATATCTTATATAAAGACTCTTATAAAGGTTTCCTCTTTCATCGTTTAAAAGATCACGGAGGCAAAGGTAGTAAACGGGAAAAGGCAAAAGAGTATAATTTTATTGCAGCTAAGACCGTAAAAAAGAAGGTATCCGAAAGAAAAACGGCCGTTTTTAACTTACTGTTTACTGTTGATTATTTTATGTACAGACCGGTTATTTGTCCTTGTATGATTTGATTTTTTTATACAGTATACTTTCCCTGAGGGTATTGGCGCGCAACTTTCTCTGGAAGGTCGACAAGGAGAATTTCGTTTTGAAAACGGCATTAAGATTTCGGCCTAAATGATCTGAAGAACAATCTATTACCCCTAAATTCAGGGTAACATGCATCAGGTCGATTAAAAATTCCGGTTGTCTTACCGGGATCAGTTGATGATCGAAAATCAGGTGTGAACAGCCGCAGTTTCCGGCGATCTGTTGTCCATAAGTTTCAAAAAAAAGGTTCGTGAAACATTGTTTCAACTCGTTCTTTTCCTCATGCGTTTCCAGCAGAAAACGTGCGCATTCCTGCAAAAAAGTCATATTATTATCCATCATTTCTACATGTATTTTAAACTGCTTGAACGAGCGATAGTACCCGCCACAAAGATGTGTAATTTGCTTTTCCATTCGACTAATTTATTATAGCCTTTTTCTTCCGGAGCCCTTACCGAATAAAGGTACAAGGCAATTACACAACTTGTCCGGATTTTTGTTGACAATTTGTTGACAAATGCGACAAAGCGGATTTGAGATGCGACAATATGGTCTAATCGGTTGTAGCACAGTAGTGCTGATACAAGTAGGACTATAGTGCCGGATAAGGCAGCACTATAGTCCTACTTGTATCAGATTGTCTCAAAATTATGTGCAAAGAATAATTAGTCAAGCATATAATATAACTATCAAGTTTATTTTGTGTATTATCCCATTGTTATTAGTATTTGCCACAAGCCATCATTATCTTTACCCTCACGCATTAAGACTCCCTTATTTTTTAATGTAGAAAGATCGCGTTCTACTGTGCGTTGGCTCACCGACAAAGTCTCCGACATTTTCTTGGCGGTGATTGTCGGTAACTCTTTTATAAGATTAAGCATTTTCATCTGTCGCTCTGTGAGTTTAGTCTCCGTCATGCTCTCCGACATTCATTACAGTAAGGCGGTCATCATAAATATCAAGATGAACCTCACTCCCCATAACAGGGAACCGCCCAAACCATTGGCAAAAGCACTTATACTCTTTACCCAACTCTTGGGCTTCCTTTCTTCAAGCATCAATTTAAAATCGTATGCGGTGCATTCTGCTGCCTCACTATCGGAATCTGTATATTAAACGAACTACCATCTTTCTTCTGATTCAACGGAGTGATGGAACAGGCGGAATAAAGGACTATAGGGTCATCGTTCTCATCTAAAAACAATTGGGGACGTTCGAGACGGTCCACATCGACATGTTCGCCATTCTTCAGGATAATCTCCTTGTTCATAAATAAAGAGTGCTCGGGCAAATCCCAATGAAGCCCGTCTTTTGAATACATGATAGCCAGACCGGGCTTACCTTGAGTAAATCCTCCGGTAAAATCTTTGAAGACGGCATAGAAACATCGGTCTTTCCGGTGATACCAAACATACGGGTCTTCTGCATTCAACTTCTGTGCCGTGCCTGTTTCAAATTCAAAGACATTATCGTCCAATACCCGGAAAGGGCCGGCGGGTTCATCGGAGATGGCCACCCCATGCACACCACGCCAGCCGGGGTCATAGACATTCCCTTTAAAATAAAGGAAATATTTCCGGTTTGTCGGACAATAAACGACAGCCGGATTCACCATGATAAGGTTATCCGGTTTCACCGCTGTTCCTTCCGGAGACGGCTCCAACACATTATTCGGTTTTACCCGCGAACGGGGAATAAGCAACGGTTGTTCATTACAGGTATATTTACCCTCCAGCAATTCTTTTATGGAGTTAAAACACAGCACTCCCAGTTTCTGGTTTTGCTGGATACGGTCCCTTTTACTCAGCGTCCCTTTTATACGGGCATCCTCTCCCGGGTCTACCGAACCGCAGTAATACAGGTAATATTTCCCATTAAAGCGCTTGATATGTGTATTCGAAACGGTCTGGGCATCCCACGAACTCCGGTCCGGAGTATAGCCGTCCTTATTATAGACAAAACCAATATTTTTGTATCCCCCATAAGGAGAATCGGAAACAGCGACCCCTATCTTCGACCCTAACAGCCAGGCATCGACAAAAGGCGGCTGCCCAGGCCCAGACTCCATGGCAGAATAAAACAGATAGTATCTTCCATCCTCTTCCGCCCGGATAGCCGAACCACACCAGACAAAATGGCCCTCCAACGAAAATGCCGAAAAACCGACAGGGAACTCCGAATCACCGCGTTGCACAACCTCCATGTCAACAGGTCCGGCCTGGTAGGTGTGTTGAGACCAGCCTTGTGTCATACAGAGAAGAGAAAGACACACGATAGCTAACCTTTTCTTCATATCCATTCTTTTTAAATTATTTCTCCAACGTAAACCGCTTTTCCAAACGGATATCTTCCGAACTGCTACCGATACAAACCATAAAGTCGCCCGGTTCTACCGTCCACTTCATATTTATATCCAATAATTCCAAATCAGAAGGCTTCAAAACAAAAGTAACTGTTTTCGTTTCTCCCGGTTTCAGATGCACGCGTTCAAAGCCTCGCAACTGAGAGACATACGTAGTGACACTGCTATACAAATCTTTGATATATAGCTGAACGACTTCATCTCCTTCCCGTGAACCGGTATTCGTTACGTTTACAGTCACCTGTATGTTAGATTTCGTATGTCCTTTCTCAGGTGTGACGACCAAATTGGAGTAGGAAAAAGTGGTATAACTCAATCCATAGCCAAAAGGATACAATGCACCATAAACAGCCGTCTTCCCAAAGCCATTTGGTCCTTCTGAAGCTTGTTCCTCATGTGCCCCCGGTTTAAAAGGGAAATTATATTCAATCTGCCCGATCGTTTTAGGAAAAGTGACCGGCAATTTTCCGCCGGGGTTATAATCGCCGAACAATACTTCAGCAATGGCATTTCCACCCCAAGCATTGGGGAACCAAGCCTCCAGAATAGCCGGTATAAACCGGTCCTCCCAGCAGATTGTTAAAGGTTGTCCATTAATTAAAACCAAGACAACCGGTTTGCCAGTCTTTTGTAATGCTTGTATTAACTGAAATTGTCGCCCAGGCAGATTCAAACCTGTACGAGAATTATTTTCGCCACAGCGAGCTGCATCCTCCCCCAATACGGCAATCACGACATCCGAAGATTTAGCCTGTTCTACCGCTTGGGATATTAAATCTTGTTCTGCATCAGTCAAAGGGGTAGGGATTATTTCACTTTCCGGCCAAGTTGCATCCACGACCTCACATCCCTGTGAATAAAGTACTTCTATATCTTTTCCGACAGCGTTGCCAATTCCCTCCAAAACATTGGTAACATCCAGATTCTGCGCCCCATATCTGCTGATATAGGCAGTCGTATCAACAGCCAAAGGTCCTGTTACCAGAATACGTTTCAGCTTTGTCCTATCCAGCGGAAGAAGTTGGTTTTCATTTTTCAACAGAACCAACGATTCGCGTGCCATGCGTTTTACAAACTCCATCGACTCCGGTGCCGCTACTATTTTATCCGCCGCTTTAGTATCCTCCACATAAGGAGTATCAAACAACCCTAACTGAAACTTTACACGTAAGACATCAGCCACATTCCGGTCTATCGTTTCCATTGACAAACGGCCTTCGCGGACAAGCTTACGCACGGGCAAAATAAACGTTTCAGGTTCGGTGAAATTGGTCCGGACGTTCATACCGGCTTCTACTTCCATACGATAAGCCTCCTCCATGCTTTCAGCGACATTATGTTTGGAATGCGTATATTCAGCCGCATCGCTATCAGATACAATATATCCTCTGAAACCGTATTCGCCACGTAGTAAATCCGTTAGAAAATAATGGCTAGCACAAATAGGAACCCCATCATAATCATTATAACTGCTCATCACTCCCATCGGTTTCGACTCTTTCACAATCTTCCGGTACGGGTAAAGGTGAATCTGATGCATCTCACGCATAGCCACATGCGGGTCGGTCCGGGCATATCCGTCACGTCCTCCTTTGGGAACACTATATACAGCATAATGTTTTAACGTAGATGCTACTCCTTTTTCCTGGATACCTTCTACCATTTGTTGCCCGAGCTGGGCTACCAAAAAAGGATCTTCACCGTAACATTCCAGTACTCTTCCCCAACGCTGATCGCGGGCGACATCCAGAATAGGCGCATACACATTCGTATACCCTAAAGCTTTTGCTTCTTTTCCTACGATTTGTCCGGCTTCACGCACCAATGTTTTATTCCAGGTACTACCGATAGAAATAGGAGCTGGCAGCGGGGTGGAGCGATCATGGTTTAAACCATGGATCCCTTCATTCGAAAAATCGACAGGTATTCCCAAACGCGTTTCTTCCACAAACCAGCGTTGTACCTCATTAATCGCTTCAGCATGCCTACTGTATGGAAAAGAATATTGAGTAGAGACCAGCCCGTTCAAATGTTCATCGATGTTGGCAATCCCATCTTTCCAGATTGCATTTTTCCATTCACGTGTTGGCAGATCATCTTTCAAAACCCGCTTATAGCCATACAATGTAGCCAGTTGGCATGTTTTTTCCTCCAAGGTCATTTGTGACAACAAATCATCAATACGTTTATCGATGCTTTGTCCAGGATCTTCATAAATATCTTTCTTGCCGTTCTTATTAAAGTCAATCCAGCCTTTTTTATAGATTTCTCTTTTAGCAGGATATATCTTTTGTGATTCGAACTTGGTTTGAGCGTACAATGCCAACGGGCAACAACAGCCGATCGCCAATAATACTGATCTTATTTTCATCTTATCATTTATAAATACTTAATTTCCCCAATTCTTATTCGGCTCAGGCCCCAGTTCAATTTCCAGTAGTCCCCCCTTTACCAATTCGGAATGAGGGAAGTGAAAACTGTTCAGAGCCTGACCGTTCAGACATACCGATTGTATATAAACGTTTTCTTTTGAATTGTTTTTAACCGCGATAACGAACTCTTTCCCCGGATAATACCGGTTGTCCAGCTGAATGGTTATCTTGTCAAAAACAGGCGAAGTTATTTCGTAACGAGGTTCCACGGAGGCTCCTCCCTGTACATCAAACAGACCGATTGCCATCAAAACACCCAGAGCTCCCATCTGTCCCTGGTCTTCATCCCCGTTATAGCCTCCGTAAGGGGTTATATCACCAAACACATCCTGCTTGATTCTTCGTACCCAGTACTGGGTGAGCCAGGGAGCACCGGCATGGCTGAACAAATGAGCCATATGCAAGGAAGGCTGGTTTTCATAATCGACCCAATTACGAGCATGGCTTCCATGTGGAGTAATAAAATTAGTAGGAGCAGCCAACTCAAACTGCCGGTTCAATTTGTTCACAAACGAATCCTTTCCTCCGATCAAATAAATTAAATCCGGCATATTTTGCGGCACATAATACGTAAAGATAGCGGCATTACTCTCTACGAATCCCGGCATGTTAAACCCTTCCCCCACCGGTGCAAAATCTTTCAACCAACTTCCGTCTTTCATACGAGGTCTCATCCAGCCAGCCTGAGGGTCAAACATGTAACGGTAATTAAATGAACGGTTATAATACTTTCGGTATATACTGTCATTCCCCATTCCTTTGGCTAATTGGGACAAACACCAATCCTGGTAAGCAAAGAAAAGCGTCATCGCACATCCTTCCCGATGACCGCCATTGCCCTTTATTCCTTCAGGAACAAAACCTTTTTCAACATAATGCGTCATATAGTCGTTCACTTCCGTCTCATATCCGGCATGGTCGCGTATACCACCCGGTTCGGCGTTTTTGATACTACCTTCCAGTGCGGCATCCAAATCAAAATCACGTATGCCTTTATTATAAGCAGCGGCAATCAACGGGATTGCCTGGTCGCCCACCATGACATACGTATAGTTTCCACCACTGGGTCCACGGGCAATCAAGCCACCGGTGGGATAGTAGCCGACCAAAGTCGACACGAAATCGCTCATTACTTTGGGATAAGCGATAGACCAGAGAATATTCAAGTTAAATTCCGATCCCCACAAACCGTCTGAGTTATATACCGTCCGTGTGGGTACCCCGTTCTCCAACGGGACTTGGCAAACCAACGATTTATCCCCTGTGTTGTCCGTGTATTTACCATTCACATCCGAATAGGTATGACGTCCCAACAAAACATGCCACAGGTCGGTGTAAAACTTGATACGCTCCTGCTCCGTACCCCCTTCGACTTTGATCTTTCCCAGTTCACGGTTCCATTCGGCATACGACTCCTTGACCACCCGATCGAAGTTCCAATGATCCAGCTCCGTATCCAAATTCAAGCGGGCTTGCTCTTCATCCACATACGACAAGGCAACTTTCATCAGCAAAGGCGACTTTCCCAACCGTTTGAAACGGGCATAACCGCCCACATGCTGTCCTTCCAATGCCTGTTTGCCGGTCAGTAGCTTTTCCTTCCCTTTCTGTTCCCAACCGCCAAATTCATCCATACGTTGGTTGAAGCGGGCGACAAAATAGACCGTACAGTTCTTTTTCCGCCTCATGGTAGGCGCCATTACAGCATATCCGGCAACCTCTTTGTCCGATACCTTCCGAATAGCCGCCTTCTCCATGGCTCCATGCCCCAAAAAGGCCCCGACATCCAGTAAAATATTAGCAGTCTCTCCTTTCGGAAACGTATACCGGTGCATCCCCACCCGGGAAGTCGAGGTCAGTTCCGCCGTTATGCCATACCTGTCCAATATCACCTTATGATACCCGGGCCTGACTATTTCCGTATCATGTGAAAAACGGGATTTACAAGCTTCCATGCCTTTATGCCCTTCCACATCACCAGTTGTCGGCATCACCGGAATACCCGAAATTTGCCAACAATGAACATGGCTGAAACATCTCACTTCGGTAGAGTCATACAAATATCCGGAGTTCCAACTCCCCTTCACCCAAGTATCCGGACTTAAACTAACCATTCCATAGGGCCGGCTAGCCGAAGAAAAATAAAACCAACGTGATTTATGGGAATCGATACGAGGTTCGACATAATCAACGGGCGTTTTTACCTGTTTGTCCCGGGCACTCAACTCTCCAAACGAGAAGATGAGCAAAAAGGAAATGGCACAAGACCAAAACAATTTACGACTTCTATAATTCATCTCTTACTTTTTTGATACAAAACAATACACATTACCTGAAATGACTTTTTCACTTATCCTAAACTCACGTATATCTTACCCCTCACACCATCGACTTCCATGGCATGCTACTGAAGAGGCATCGGTTCTCCGGATTACTTTATACCCAATTCTTTCAAGATAAAAGGTACCGTATACGTTTTCCATGCCAACGCCCGGGGATGTATACCATCCGGCACATATTTCAGGAACTCTTCTTCGCCTTGTTTTAATATGCCAGTCCAATACGCATAATGGTCGATAAGTTTCAATTTCCTTTTACGGGCTATTTTACGGTAAACATCATAATATGCATTGATATGCGGTCGTTTTTCCAAATGCTCCCGGATCGGCATATTCATAATTTGAAGAACAATTTCGCACTGCGGGTTCGCTTCCTTTATGCGGTCTATCATATATTCGACATTGATACGGCAAACCTCCAGAGAGGTATGATAAGGCAAATAGGCATCATTCATGCCAAATTCAATCAATACCATATCCGGTTTTTTCGACAACACCTTCTCGTCCAAATTTTGAACACCCCATGTCGACCACATTGCACTGCGGGCAGAGTTTATCACCTCCACGGCATCTGGGTAAATCGCATTGATGCTGTCTTGTAACATGGCAGGCCATGTCAGTGTACCGTCAGGAAGTGCACAAAGACTTGTCCCGTAAACAACAATCGTCTGCTTCTCTCCCTGCTTTATCCGGTTGACAACTTTCTTTTGTGACCAAGCACACAGCATTGTATGCAATGCCAACCATAAAAATAGAATTTTCCTCATGATATTATTCCTTATTATTATCTTTTCTCGACACCCCAAACGTTCCGAATACGTTAAAAATATTTCATTATTTCTTCAGCCACCACATGATGCCCTTTTGCATTTACATGATTCTGTTGGCTCATATAGTCATTGATACTTTTGCCCTCCTTTTCCAAAGCCTGAAAGCAAGCATAACTGTCTACCAATCCAACTTGATATTCATTTGCCAATCTCTTAATCATTGCAGTATGTTTTACCAAAGGAGATAAAGGATCCAGTAATTTTTCAGACAAGTCCGGCGTCGGTGTCAGTAGGATAACTTTTATATTTTGCTTTAATGCCATCTCTATCATTTTACGCCATGCTTTTTCACTTTTTTCCAATCCTACATATCGGTCATTCAAGGCATAATCAATAAACACAACATCCGGATGATGAGACAAGACCTCTTTCTTAAATCTTTTACAACCGGCAACAGAGTTTTCTCCACCAATAGAAGTGGTTATTACATTAGCAACTGCATAGGGATATTTATTTTTTAGCGAATGAAAAAACAAATGCGGATAAGCCGACAACGTATTTACAACCGGGGTCTTAAAAAAGCCACTAGGGACGCTATGCCCATGAAACACAAAATTAATCGTCCTGTTTTGAGGATATTTCCTAGACAATTGCTCTTTTACATCCGCCAAATAGCCCGTATTCATGCTCTCCCCGTCACTTGCCCCATCATCCGATTGATTAAAAGCGGCTGTCACTTGTTCACAGATACTCTTCATGCCAGCAATGGAGGGATGTCCCGATTGCTTTTCAATATCCCGTAGCTGCACATTGAGAATTCCATAGTGGCGACAAATTTTCTCCATGGAAGTGGTGATCTCTGCCGACAACATGCAAGCACACAATAGTTGAAATAACAGACAACTCAAAAATACACGTCTCATATAGACTTTCCATTTAAAATCCAAACAAAGTTGGATAATTCATTATTAATTAACTTTTATAATTTATCTTTGTATCAGGATGTTAAGAGGAAGTAGGCTCTGCTGAGGAGCAACCTACCAGCAATAAG